>MWEV01000307.1 GCA_002071245.1 Deltaproteobacteria bacterium ADurb.Bin026 | reverse complement strand
CCTAATTGTCTGCAGGGGAACCCTTCCTTCACGATACCACTCTGTCCTTGCCATCTCAGCGCCTGCCAATCTGCCTGAACACATTGCCTTTATACCTTTGGCTCCAAATTTGATAGCCTGTGATACGTTTCTTTTCATCGCCCTTCTAAATGAGACCCTTCTCTCGAGCTGCAATGCCACATTTTCTGCAACAAGCTGCGCATTGACCTCAGGTCTTTTCACCTCAGTAATGTTCAAGACGACTTCCTTGTTTGTCATATCTTGAAGTTCCTTTTTAAGGTTTTCAACCTCAGCGCCTTTTCTGCCTATAACAAGACCAGGTCTCGCAGAGTATATGTTTATCTTAACCCTTTTGTCTTTGTTTGCGGCCCTTTCTATCTCAATCTTCGAAATACCCGCCTGTTGGAGTTTTGACTTGAGATATTTTTTTACAATAATATCCTCATATAAAAACTTTGCATAACTCTTTGAAGCAAACCATTTTGAATCCCATGTCTTTATTATTCCCAGGCGAAAACCGTAAGGATGTGTCTTTTGACCCATTTAGCCTCCAATATTAAAGTTCATCCAGAATCATTGTGATGTGGCTTGTTCTCTTCCTTATCTTTGTGGCCCTGCCCATCGCCCTTGGAAGAAACCTTTTCAAGACAGGCCCTCCGTCAACAAGCACATTTTTCACAAAAAGATTATCTACATCAACATATTTCTTCTGTTTTGCATTGGCAACAGCGCTATCGAGTAGTTTTTTGAGAATGAACGCCGCCTTCTGGGGCATATACATCAGCATCCCCATAGCATCATTAATGTTTTTTCTTTTTATAACATCCCCTACAAGCCTTACTTTTCGGGGAGATATTCTTATCATCCTTGTCCTTGCAATGATTTCCATAAGCTTAATCCTTTCTCTTTACCACTTTTGCCTTTCTGTCACCAGAGTGACTGTGAAAAGTCCTCGTAGGGGAAAACTCGCCAAGTTTATGACCGACCATCTCTTCAGTCACAAAAACCGGTATGAATTTTCTGCCATTATGGACAGCAAAGGTTATACCAACAAAATCAGGGCTTATAGTAGAGCTTCTGTCCCAAGTCTTTATCACCTTTGAGCTTTTTGTCTTCTTAGTTTCTTCGACTTTGCTCAATAACTTTTTAGCAATGTACGGCCCCTTTCTTAAAGACCTCGCCACGTAAACCTCCTACCCTCTTAACTTAATAATGAATTTATCAGTCCTTTTATTTTTCCTTGTCTTCTTTCCTTTTGCAAGTTGCCCCCAAGGCGAGCAAGGATGTCTGCCACCTTTCGATCTACCTTCACCTCCACCCATTGGATGGTCAACAGGGTTCATCGCTGTGCCTCTAACCGTTGGCCTTATTCCAAGCCATCTTGTTCTACCAGCCTTGCCTATCGTAACATTTTCATGATCGATATTTCCGACCTGCCCTATTGTTGCCATACATGAAAGATGGACCAATCTGACCCCACCCGAAGGAAGTCTCAAATGACCATAATCGCCTTCTTTCGCCACAAGTTGGGCATAACTGCCTGCACTTCTCGCCAGTTGTCCCCCCTTGCCTGGTTTCATCTCCACATTATGTATAAATGCACCCGCAGGAATGAATCTCAGGAGCATACAATTGCCTTCTTTAATCTCTGTGTCGGCCTTTTTACTCGCAACAACGAATTCTCCAACCTTTAAACCGAGCGGCGCAAGGATATATCTCTTTTCACCGTCCACATAGTTTATGAGTGCAATATTGGCTGATCTGTTGGGATCATATTCTATATCTGCAACCTTTCCAGGTATATCCAATTTATCACGTCTAAAATCAATTATTCTGTATTTTCTACGATGACCGCCACCTATATGACGTGTTGTAATCCTGCCCGCATTGTTTCTTCCGCCTGTCTTTTTAATAGACCCTGTCAAAGACTTTTCAGGTTTATCCTTCGTAATTTCATCGAAGGTGTTGACGCTCATAAACCTTCTGCCTGCAGAGGTCGGTTTATACTCTTTTATACCCATCATGCACCCTCAAATATCGTTATTTTATCTTTAGGACTAAGCTTAACAACCGCCTTTTTCCAGTCAGGTTTTTTTCCTGAAAATTTGCCAACCCTTCTTGTCTTACCATCTATCACTGAGGTCTTCACAGAAATAACCTTCACCTTAAAAAGCTTCTCAATTGCCTTCTTTATCTCTATCTTGTTCACGTCTCGATGCACTTCGAAGACATAATGGTTGGCACTCTCTTTAACAAGGGAACTCTTCTCCGTTATTATTGGTCTCAAAACAATATCGTATTCGTTCATTTTGCCAACACCTCTTCTATCTTTCTTAGCGCATCCAGCGTGAACACAAGTTGTTCATGTCTTATTATGTCATAAACATTTAAACCCTCAGACCTCAAAACCTTAACATAAGGTATATTTCTTGCTGATTTTTCAATTATTTCATTCTTTTGATCGATTACGAAAAGTGGTTTTGAAAGATTCAGGGCTTTAACAATGCCATTGAATGTCTTTGTGCTTATACTATCAAGTACCAGTTTATCGAGTATTTTCATCTTATAGCCAGTATACCTGACAGTCAAGGCAGACTTAAGCGCAATCCTTCTTACCTTTTTCGGAACAGAAAAACTGTAATCCCTCTGGTGTGGACCAAAAACAACACCACCGCCTATCTGCAATGGCGATCTCATACTCCCCTGTCTTGCCCTACCCGTGCCCTTCTGTCTGAAAGGTTTAGCACCGCTTGCATTCACATCCTTTCTCGTTTTAGTACAGGCAGTTCCACTTCTGCGTTTTGCAAGCTGCATTTTTACCACATCATACATGAGGTGCGTTTTTACATCCACGCCAAAAACCTCATCTTTTATTTCTACTTCACCTATTTTTTCGCCTTTTATATCGATCAATTCTGCTATTGCCATTTCATACACCTCAAGACTTAATCTCCACATCAACTCCAGCCGCAAGCTCCAATCTCATAAGGGCATCAACAGTTTGTTGTGTCGGATCGACAATATCAACAAGTCGTTTATGTGTTCTTATCTCAAATTGTTCCCTCGACTTTTTATCAATATGCGGAGACCTCAAAACGCAAAATTTCTGGATTAATGTAGGTAGAGGAACAGGACCTACTATCTGAGCGCCAGTCTTTTTTGCGGCATCCACTATTTCTTTAACCGATTGATCAAGCAAACTATGATCAAAGGCCTTCAGGCATATCCTGATGCGTTGCCTCATCTTCTTCCCCTCTACTCTATTATCTCAGTCACAACGCCGGCACCCACAGTCTTGCCCCCTTCCCT
>MWEV01000306.1 GCA_002071245.1 Deltaproteobacteria bacterium ADurb.Bin026 | reverse complement strand
TCATAATATACTTTTATTGTATATTTAAAGAAATGAGTTGTCAAGGGGGATATATGTATTTTCTCTAACAAATTGCTGTATAGCAGCTTTGTGCGTATTTCCGTATATGCAATTATATGCGATGTATATATACTTACTTATTTATCGTATCGTTTTGTGTAAAGAGATATTCTTAATCTTTTACGCTTTTATTATTTGTTGCTCAACACTTTGAAATAACTTTTTGTTATTTTTTACATTTATAATGGTTTTTTGAATACTTTCCCATTTTTTATCATTTTCTTTTTTTCTTCTTTCAAAGATTTTTTTTGATAATGTTATTTGTCCACATGATTTGGCAATTTCATACTTTGTGGTTATTTCCAAAGCAAGCATTTCAGAATTTATTTTCTTAGTAACATTTTTTAATAGTTTGAATAAATCATTATAAATAGTTTCAAATTGTCTATTTAACCATTCTACATGAAGCCACCGTGAAATTAATTGCTCACTAAAAATTATTTGAGCACCGATTGCTACCCATGCCAAATCAGTATTTCTGTTTAAGATAGCAGCAAACCAAAGTATGCCATAAACGATTACTTTAATCCGTTCCGTCTTTGCCATTTGTGATATAGTATCTTTACTGTAAAAGCTATTTTCTAAAGTTTGAACTGCAATACGGCGAATGGGGGTATTTTCTTCATTATTATAATAACCATTTGTTAGTTCATCACTTAATGGAATTTTGTAAGCATGAGAGAAAAAATCTTTAAGACGACTTTCTTGAGCGTGAGGCATAAAATAAAGGCGAATTGTTAAAGACACAATACAAAAGAATGCAACAATCAATACAAAAAGTAATTGGGTTATATTATAAGTTAATAGGCATAGCGTCTTGTTTACAAGAGGCATAATCAGAGCTATAGCCCACGGGCTTGAATAATAAATAGTCGTAAAGTAGGTATTTGCGACTATTTATTGACAAAGATATTTTTCTTGTGTAACCTACAAACGAGAGGTTGCTCAGGAGGTTCTTTATGGAAGAGAAAGGTTCTGCATTAGACAATAAAATCAATATCATAAGAAATAGGCTCGCGCATAAAGACCCTTTTACCGTCGCAGACCTCGGGCCAATCCTGGAAGAGAAAAAATCAACCCTCTATTGGACTATATGGAATCTCGCCCAGAAGGGTTACATCTACAAAGTCGGTAAGGGGCTCTATTCCCTCCAGAGGAAAGAACCGGATATTAATCCTATACTCTCTCCTCTGGGGAACAGGGTGCTCGGCATCCTCCGGGAGAGCGGATATGAATTTTTCATATCAGGTCTCGATATTCTGTCCGTTTTTATGGAACACGTCCCTGAAACATATCCTGCCTTGCTTTACGGAAACAGATATAGTCTTGATGAAATAAGCGAACTGCTTTCAAAAAACAATATTGCAGTTGTTCATCGAGATATTGGAAAATACAAGTCGATGCAGCAGATACACATGCTGAAAGACTTGGTGTTGCTTTACCCTACCAATGAATTCAGTTATGCCGAAAACAGCCTTGCCTCATTTGAAAAGGCATTTGTTGACACGTATTATGAGGTGACCAGGCGGGGGTACCCCCTTCCATTGCAGGAACTTGTGCGGATGTTTATGAACATGAAGAGGCGAACATCCCTTGACACAAACCGGCTGATTAAAATAGCTTCACGGAGGAGTATCCACTACGACATCAGGTATATTGTGGAAAGGGATTTCATATCGGATAAGGCTATCGAGTTTGCGACATTACTCAAGGGGTAGAAATTAGGTATGGTTTTTAACGAAGCAGCGCTTATACATGATAAAGAAAGTTTTACACGGGAGGTTCTTACTGCCCGTCTTAACGAGCTGGGCTTTAACAACCTGGCAAGGATGGAGCTTTTCCTATGTCAAGTTTTTTATTAAATAGACAAAAGTTGATTTTTTTCCAAGAACACTTTTCATACAAAATCTTTTTCCATGCTGATACCTCCGTATTGTACATCAACTTTGGTATCCACGAAAAGCATTATAAGGCGACTACCTCTCACCCTAAGCCAAATGTACGCCATCCAGTGAAGCGTGTCGCTTAAGCTTTCGAATCGGTAATTAATGTTTTCGAAATTATTCAAATTCGTTTGTTCGTATGTGAGTGCAACGGTTTGAAGATGCTTCCTGAAATGTTGTTTTTCTTATTATAGGCAGGTCAATGCAACACTTCAATGGGAAAGCGATAAAATGTTGCCGTTTCACAATTTTTTATGTATAAAATTCCTATCGAATTGTAAAATGAGGTTAGAGCTATGCCATATAACCTGACAAAAATCTTCCTTATCATGATTATGCTTACTTTGTTTAGTCTGTCTTCATCGTCGGCAGAGACAATTGATGTCTATATTAAAGGTGTCGATGATGGAGTTAAAACCAACAAACAAAAAGACTACAAAGAAGCAGTAATGAATGCCAAGCTCCAAGCAATTGAGCAAGCAGGCCAAATCCAAAAGGGCGTCAAGGCCGAAGCTGCCTGCGCCATTGTCGGCATGAGCGCCGAACAGTGTCAGTTGACCGCCCTGCAGCGGGCGCGGGCGGCCGCCATCGAGCAGGCAGCAGGCGTATCTGTCACCTCAGCCACGCTGGTCACTAACCTGACGCTGGTCGCCGATTTCATCAAAACCTACACGCGCGGTTATATTGTATCTGAAAAGGTCACCTGGCTGCCGCTTGGTCAATACCAGAAAGATCCGGCAAGTCCGCCCATTCCGGAATACCGGGTCAAAATCGTGGCCGACGTCTATATCCCCCGGCAGAAGGCAAAAACGCTTGGTCTGAAAGCCAAACTCAACAACACAGTTTTCCGCGCGGGCGAAAAGGCCAAAGTCACAGTGCAAACAAAAAAATCGGCTGGAATCGCCCTTTTTAACATCATGGCAAACGACACGGTTTCCCTGCTTTTTCCCAACGCTTACGAAAAAGACAACCGCCTGGCTGCCGGAGATAATTTTATTTTCCCGGCAATAGACGCCAAAGTGGAACTGGAAATGCACACACTCCCCGGCCATCAAAAAGACGCCGAGGCCCTGCTGGTGGTCGCATGGGAAGAAGCAAGTAAAATCAATATACTGGACTATTTTACGCCGGGGGATTCCCTGTCGGTGCAGGAATATTTTGCAAAGCTTGCCGCAATCATCGACCGCTGCGAAGAGACGATTTTGCCCTACGAAGTCGTGAATGGAGACCTTTGAAAAATGTCATTTCGAGGAGCGCAAGCCTGCCCAAGTGAAAAAGGCAGAAGGTTGGAGGGTTGGAAGGTTGGAGGGTTAGCGACAGAAGTCAGAGGGCAGAGGTCAGAGGCCAGAGGCCAGAAGTCAGAGGGTTGGAGGGTTAGAAGGTTAGCGACAGAGGACAGAAGGCTCAACACCACTGTCATTCCCGCAGGTTTTTAGCGGGAATCCAGAAGATGTAATGGTTCCCCGATAGAAACTGCATGGATGCCCGATAGAGGCATTCGAGCATGACAGAAAAA
>MWEV01000305.1 GCA_002071245.1 Deltaproteobacteria bacterium ADurb.Bin026 | reverse complement strand
ACCAAACATTGCCTTGATTGTCTCAAGGGGCTTGCTGAAAAAACAGTGCGCTTGTCAGGCGGCAGCGATATTTTATTAATCCAGTGCAATAACATGATAGAGCAACACCACAAAAAAGGGTATACACCTCCATATATTGCAAACAACATACTGAAACACATCAAAAATATCACCGGCTCATACAATCCATATGCCAAAGCCAAAATAAAAGAATTTGAGGATGCCAAGATCGCCGTAACAAGCATTAAATCTTATTTTCCAAAGACACTCGAAGGTGTTTTAAAGATATCAGCCATTGGAAATTCTACTGATTTTTTTACAGAAAATTGTTTTGCAGATAAGACTGAAGGATTAAAATTTCACATAGATATGGATAAAATTCAAAAAGAGATTTATATTAAAAACAATAAAGTACTTTTGCTCGGTGATAATCTCGGCGATTTTTTGTTTGATATGCCTCTTGTAGGTCTTTTGCAGGACATCGGCAAAGAAGTGCACTACGCTGTTAAGCAACACCCTATACAGAATGATTTATCTATGGAAGATGTAAGGATGCTTGATTTGAAAAATATATATCCAAACATTATTTCAACCGAGACTGATGAGGTCGGTATAAAGCCTGAAGACATGAAGGGCATAATCAAAGATATGTGGGACAACGATGCAACGGTAATCGCCAAGGGTATGGGAAATTATGAAACCTTGTCTGAATATGAAGGTATAAGGCCTGTAATCCATATAATGAGGATTAAATGTCCTGCTGTTAGTCATTTCATACAAGTGGAAATGGGGGTATATATAGCGATAGTGCGTTGAACTGATCAATATTACAAATGTATTTTACAATTGCTATTAATACACAAAAAAAGGCGGTGGAAAAAATGGCATCAAAACAGGATTATTATGAAACACTCGGGGTTTCAAAAACAGCATCAGAAGAGGACATTAAAAAGGCATACCGTAAACTTGCAATGAAATACCATCCTGACAGAAACCCTGGAAATAAAGAATCGGAAGAAAGATTCAAACAGATTAATGAGGCATATGCAGTCCTTAGTGACCAGGAAAAGAGAAAGCAGTACGATACATTTGGCATGGGCGGGTTCCAGCAGAAATACTCCCAGGAGGACATCTTCAGAGGTTTCAATATGGGAGACCTTTTCAAGGATCTCGGATTTGGCGGAGGCGACGTGTTCAGCATGATCTTCGGTAAACAGGCTGGCAGACAAAGCGGGAGACAGAGAGCCCAGTCCTGGGATTTTGGTGATTACATTACAAGAGAGCGACAGCCAGAAAGGGATTTGGATCTGAACTATGAACTGGAAATCCCATTTATGGATGCAATACGTGGAGGAGAGAAGAGAATCACCTTTACCACACACACAGGCACCGAAGAAGTAAACGTTAAGATTCCTAAGGGCATTTCGTCAGGCAAAAAACTGAGACTAAGCGGCAAGGGCAATAAAGATATGAGGTCAGGAAGAACCGGAGACCTTTATATTACAATAAAGGTTGGCGAGCATCCTTTCTTCAAGCGTGTCGGCAGTGACCTTTATGTAACCAAAGAGATAAAGGTCACTGAAGCCCTGCTTGGAACAGTCGTTGAAGTACCTTCCATTGAAGGTCCAAAAAGGGTTACAATACCGCCAGGTATCAAAAGTCATGGGAAGGTGAGATTGAAGGGGCTTGGCGTTCCTGATACCAACAAAGGTATAAACGGCGACCAGTACGTAGAGGTCATAATCGACATTCCAAAGCGCCTGACAGACAGGCAAAAGACACTCCTTGAGGAACTTAAAAGAGAGGGTATATAATGCTCCCAAGAAGACATATTCTTGACGTTTATGAAACAACCAAGGGTGACAAAGAACTTCTATCGATGGCAACGCTTACACTTGCAATCGATGCCATCAAATATTCACAGAAACATCCAAAAAAAGACCATCTCGTTGAAGCGCTTGAACTGAACGAATTCATATGTTACATGTTTCCACTAAAAAGACCCAACAACAGGTCACTTCTGTACCACGTGGTATCAGACTTACTCGGATTACTCATGTATGGATTTCCCAAAAAAACGAAACAGTCGATCGAAAGTCTTGAAACCATCAATTATTCAGAGAAGAACATGGAAGCATACCCTGTAATCGAGGTTTGGAATTCCCTGAAAGGTAAAGTTTATTCAAAAAAACACGGCGCAACAAGCATTATTGAAGGGTTCATCAAGAAGATCATGATAGAAATGCATATAATCGAGCA
Source organism: Deltaproteobacteria bacterium ADurb.Bin026 (assembly GCA_002071245.1). Taxonomy (GTDB): domain Bacteria; phylum Desulfobacterota; class Syntrophorhabdia; order Syntrophorhabdales; family Syntrophorhabdaceae; genus MWEV01. The sequence goes on along the minus strand of MWEV01000305.1, from coordinate 12,370 downwards.
TTACCCATTTGTTGATGACATCTTTTATGAATCAAAAGAAAACATAAAGGAATGGCTTCCTTCTTTTACGGGTTACTATGACAAGCATGTGAAAACAATCAGAAACACATTCGATAAATGGTGGTCTACGTGGCTTTGCAAAGAAGATAAAGATAAAATATTACAAAGCATGGTAGATAGACTTTGTTACCAAGCAGAACATGAATTCGACATAATCCTCGACAAAAATCAGGTTTTCTCTTCTATCCAAGATAAAAAAGAGGAATGTCAAAAGGAAAATATGTTGTTTTCAAAGTGGTACCAAGAAGGCATAAATTTGTTGTTAAAAATTTAACAAGCCAGTATTGACAAAATAAACCAACATTCTTATACTATTTTAGCAACCATTCAAGGTAATTGCCAACAAAAATTTATATGAAAGGAGTGTGACATAATGAAGATTAAACCGTTACAAGACAGGATCCTCGTTAAACGCATTGAAGAGGAAGAAAAAACAAAGGGCGGGATTATTATCCCCGATGCAGCAAAAGAGAAGCCACAGGAAGGCAAAGTTGTTGCAGTAGGCGACGGCAAAGTGCTTGAAAATGGAACAAAGTCTCCCCTGACCGTAAAAGTTGGAGACAAGATTCTCTTCGGCAAATACTCGGGAACAGAGATCAAGGTTGATGGTGAGGAACATCTTATTTTAAGAGAAGATGATGTCCTCGGTATAGTTGAAGATTAAGAAAGGAGGATATATTAGTATGGCTAAAGAAATAAAGTACGATCAGGCTGTAAGAGAATCGCTTTTAAAAGGTGTTAATACACTTTCCGATGCGGTGAGGATAACCCTTGGGCCAAAAGGCAGAAATGTAATTATAGAAAAATCGTTTGGTTCACCGACCATGACTAAAGATGGTGTTACAGTAGCGAAAGAGATTGAACTGGAAGACAAATTCGAAAATATGGGCGCACAGATGGTGAGAGAAGTCGCAAGTAAAACAAGTGATGTTGCTGGTGACGGCACTACAACCGCTACAGTACTTGCACAGGCAATCTACAGAGAAGGTATAAAGCTCGTCGCGGCAGGCCACAGCCCAATGGAATTAAAAAAAGGTATTGATAAGGCGGTAGAGGTAGTCGTTTCAGAATTGAAAAAACTCTCAAAACCAACCCAGGACCAGAAAGAAATTGCACAGGTAGGAACGATATCAGCCAACAACGATGAAACCATTGGAAACATCATTGCAGACGCAATGAGCAAGGTAGGCAAAGAAGGCGTCATCACCGTTGAAGAAGCAAAAAGTATGGAAACAACACTCGATATCGTTGAAGGCATGCAGTTCGACAAAGGATACATCTCTCCATATTTTGTAACAAACCCGGAGAAAATGGAAACCGCTCTCGACGAACCGTTCATACTTATTTACGAGAAAAAGATAAGCAGCATGAAAGACCTTCTGCCAATACTCGAGCAGGTTGCAAAGATGGGCAAGGCCCTGTTAATCATAGCAGAAGATGTGGAAGGAGAAGCACTTGCAACACTCGTTGTGAACAAGCTCAGAGGCACATTGAAGATTGCCGCAGTAAAGGCACCTGGTTTCGGTGATAGAAGAAAGGCAATGCTCGAAGATATCGCAATCCTCACAGGCGGTCAGATGATATCCGAAGAACTCGGCATCAAGCTGGAAAGCACATCCATCAAAGACCTTGGCTCAGCAAAGCGTATTGTCATAGACAAGGACAACACAACAATCGTTGACGGAGCTGGCGACAGAAAAGAGATTGAAGGAAGGGTAAAACAGATAAGAACACAGATTGAAGAGACAACGTCTGATTATGATAGAGAGAAACTCCAGGAAAGACTCGCAAAACTCGTTGGTGGTGTTGCTGTAATCAATGTAGGCGCTGCAACTGAAACAGAAATGAAAGAGAAAAAGGCACGTGTTGAGGATTCACTTAATGCAACTAAAGCAGCAGTTGAAGAAGGAATCATTCCTGGTGGCGGAGTTGCTTTCCTGAGATGCCTCGAAAAGCTTGAAGAGATTACGCTTGAGGGAGAGCGTCAGTTCGGCGTGAATATCGTCAAGAAGATACTCGAAGAACCCCTCAGATGGATAGCAAACAATGCAGGTTTCGATGGCTCGATCGTCATAGACAAGGTAAAGAACAACAAAGGCAACTTTGGCTTTGACGCGGCCAAAGAGATATACATAGAAGATATGATGGCAGCCGGCATCATTGATCCGACAAAGGTTGCGAGAACTGCACTGCAGAACGCATCATCAGTTGCAGGTTTGTTGCTCACGACAGATTGCATGATTGCTGAAAAGCCAAAAGAAAAAGGTCAGATGCCAATGATGCCTCCAGGCGGAATGGGCGGAATGGACGGGATGTACTAAAATAGACCGTTAAAAAAGGGGGACGGAATGTCCCCCTTTTTTTAAAAACCAATGCCTGATTTTACAGTCTTACTCAGCATGGTATTTGAATGAAATATTCAGACGCACCCGATATGATGTCACTTTGCCGTTTTCCATAGTTAAATCTTGTTTTACCACCTCAGCTACACGCAAATCCTCAAGTGATTTTGCTGCTGTTTCCACTGCAATTTTTGCAGCATCCTCCCATGACTTCGGACTTGTTCCAACGATCTCGATGATTTTATAAACGCTTCCCGGCATAGCACCCTCCTTTAAATTGTTATTTTATATATAATGGTTTAATAGCACAGTCAGGCAATATGTCAAGGGATTAATCTTGTATGATTATTCTTTTGCGAAAAGTTATTTAAAAAAGGTTCGCCTTAACACTTCACTATTTTTGTAAACTCACTTCACCTGCCCTTCCATCAACATATCCGAAACGCATTTCACATGTCTCTACTGGCAAGGCCTTACATTCTTCAGCAATCTCGATAAGCCTATTATATGTGTATCCGGATTTGAGCGTTTCCCTGAGGAAGCCATCGAGAAAACCTGCCCAACGGTTTCCTTCAAGCTCTGTATGGACTGTCATGATATTCAAACCATCCTTTAGTGCATCAAGAAAGTATCTGGTTAATGTTGCACGGTCAGTGCCTGCAACACCCACAACCTCGTCAAGCGTAGGAAGGGTGGAAGGCAATTCAAGTATATGAAATTCCTCACCTTCAAATGAAGGGTAAAATGGTGAATGCCCCCTCGCATTGCTCGTATATATAAAACCGTTATTCTCAAAAAACCTCAAGGCATACGCGTTGACCATCCATCCAGGCGCAGCAAATGATTTTGGGTTCTCGCTGAGCAATTCCTTGAATGTATTAACAGATTTATGCAATATTTCTTCTGTTTTTTGTGCAGAGATATGTTTTATGTGGTCATGCCAGTATACATGGTCATAACCATGAATGCCCAATTCATGCCCTTCATCAGTTATATCCTTAATAATCGTCCGGTTTTCCTTTGCTATCTCGGGTCCTGGCAAGACTATGCCATACAAAAGCGTCTTTATCCCGTATGTACTGATAACCCCAACCCTGCCAGCCTTTTTGAGAAAACCCTTTCTCGTAAATACCCTTTTGACCGTTCGTCCTGTATGGTCTTTGCCCATAGGCACAAAAAAACTTGCCTTTATGTGATGTTTTTTGAAAAGTGCGAGCAACACCGGAACGCCATGTTTCATGCCCTCCGATGTATCAACATCGACCTTTATACCTATGGTTTTATTAAAGATATCCCCTCCTGACTCAACATTCAGGCTTTGGGTTTGAATCAAAGTAGTATGCGAGGGTCTTCTTCAATGCCGTGTCAAGGTCAACCTTGGGCTCCCACCCTATTAAGTCTTTTGCCTTTTTTACGGATGGCACCCTAAAGTTAATATCCTGATAACCCTCGCCATAGAATTCCTTTGAATAGACTTCTATAATCTCAGAGGATCTGTTTAGGTTTTTCGCTGAAGAATGCTCCACAAACAATGCCTTTAATTTATAGGCAAGATCTTTTATCGTAGCCTCGTTATTGGGATTTCCGATATTAAAGATTTCTCCATTTAACCTTCCATCCTTGTTTTCAATAATTTTTATCAGGCAATCAATGCCATCATCAATATATGTAAAACATCTGCGTTGAAGCCCTCCGTCGACAAGGCGAATAGGTTCACCGAGAAAAAGACTGCTTATAAACTGCGTAACGACTCTTGAACTTCCTTCCTTTTCAGGGTCAGAGGTAAGCTCGTCAAGCTTGGGTCCTATCCAGTTAAACGGCCGAAACAGCGTAAATTTGAGGTTTTTCTGAAATCCATATGCCCATATGACCCTGTCGAGGAGTTGTTTTGATGCGCTATATATCCATCTCTGCATCCTTATAGGCCCTAAAACCAGATTACTTTCATCCTCATTAAATTCCTTATCTGTGCACATACCGTACACCTCAGATGTGGACGGGAAAAGAAGCCTCTTGCCGTATTTCACACACAATCTTACAATGTTTAGATTCTCCTCGAAATCAAGGTTGAACACCCTTAATGGCTCCCTGACATATGTTGCAGGCGTTGCAATGGCGACAAGCGGCATTACGACATCACACTTTTTCACATGATATTCAATCCATTCCCTGTTGATGGATATATCACCCTCCACAAAATGAAATCTTGTGTTGCCCTGACATAGGTCGAGCTTGTCCTCCCTTATGTCCATGCCAAACACTTCCCAGTCTGTATCTCTCAAGATCCTTGCGGCAAGGGCATTACCAATAAAACCATTTACACCGAGAATTAATATTTTCAAACGTTACCTCCTAATGTTTTATTTTCCAAATCATATTTCTTTGCGAATACATCACCGTCAAACTCTTCTTCTCCATCGTATTGAACCCTCAGCAACTGCAATCCACCTCTGCCGGTATTCACAACAAAAGGTCTTTTCGATAAAACAGCACCGGGAACACCCTCATAGACAGTATCTTCAGGATAGGCCTTCCATACAAACAACTTCTTGCCGTCCATATAGGTAAAGGCACCTGGATACGGATGTGTAACCGCCCTTACAAGATTATAAATGGTCATAGCGTCTTTATCCCAGTAAATCATGCCGTCTTCAGGTTTTCGCCCACTAAAATAAGATGAAGTACCTATCTGTGGGGTACTTTTAAATGTGCCGTCTCTGAATTTAGGCAAAATATTTTTCATCAAAATCCTTGCTGCATCAGCCATTTTGAGAAAAAGCGTGTATGCGGTATCTTCAAATGTAATATCCACTTCCTGCTGTGCGACAATATCGCCCGCGTCAGGTTTTTCTACCATATAATGAAGCGTCAGGCCCGTTTTCTTCTCACCTGCAACTAAAACCCAGTTCACAGGCGCCCTTCCCCTGAATTTGGGAAGGAGCGAACCATGAAGATTAAAGGCACCTATTCTGGGAACATCAAGTATATCCTTAGGTATCATGTTTCTGTAATAAAAGGAAAATATTATATCTGGAGACAAGGAACGTATCATGTCTGCCCAGCATCTATCCTTGATACTATCTGGCTTATATACAGGGATGCCTTGTTTTTCAGCTATTGCAGACGGTTTTCTGAACCACACCTCTTCCTTAGGGTCGTCCTTATGTGTAAAAAGACATATTACATCTGCACCAAAACTGATAAGCTCTTCAAGACAGACATAACCTATCTCGTGATAGCCGAATACAACGATTTTCACATCAGTTCCCTTTTAATGATAAATCTCGGTCTTCTCCTGACTTCCTGATATATCCTACCGATATATTCGCCTATGATGCCGAGAGAGAATATCTGGGCACCAATAAAGAAAAAGAGTATGGCAAAAAGGGTGAACGTTCCCTCTACCTCGGGGCCTACAACCAGTCGTCTCACAAATAGTAGAACCGCAAAGGCAAGACCCAAAAGAGCCACAATTATCCCTATAACACCGATAAACTGAATAGGCAAAAGTGAAAAGTTTGTCATCAGATCGAAGTTTAAACGGAGCAGTTTGAAAAGACTGTATTTCGAAGTTCCTTTCGTCCTCTCCTCATGCTCCACCTCAACCTCAACAATTCTTTTTGCAAATGTATTTGCAAGTGCAGGGATAAAACTCGAAGACTCTGGACACATATTCATATAATCAACAATGTTTCTTCTGTATGCCCTCAGCATGCAACCATAATCACGCAGTTTTACACCCACAAGTCTTGCTGTAATCTTGTTCACAATCAGTGATGGTATCTTGCGGAAAAGTGAATCCTTCCTCGCCTTTCTGAAAGTCGCAACCACTTCATATCCTTCTCGCATCTTTGCAACAAGCTTGGGTATCTCCTCAGGTGGATTTTGTAGGTCTGCGTCTATCGTGATAACCACTTCGCCGAGAGCACGCTCAAACCCTGCAAATAGAGCCATGTGCTGACCATAGTTTCTGTTGAATTCTATCACCTTAACGCATGGGAATCTGTTATGGTAATCCTCGAGCAGAGCAGGGGTACTATCGATGCTCCCATCGTTGATATATATAATTTCGTACGGTTCTCCTATGCCCTCCATAGTCCTGTATAACCTCTCCTGAAGCTCCGGAAGCGATTCCTCTTCATTCAATACAGGGATTAAAACAGAGATATACGGTTTATTCTCCATAACACCCCACATGCCTGTAATAGTTTATAAATGTATTTTTTTTGATTCGTTTTTGCTGATAGATGTTTGTTAATCATTCTTCCTCACGTAAAATGTGTAATGTTCATTTTCATAACGTGTTTTTTTTACAGGCAAAAACATCAAATCCAGATCTTTTTGTAAATTTTTTGCCTGGTCATCCTCAACGATAAGGAGTATATCACGTTTTTTATCTTTAATCTCATTTATATTTACAAACATCTGAACAGGTTTGCCCACATAAAAGGTTATGCCAGCAGAACTGAAGCCAGTAGTAAATATATCTCTGCTCTCTTTCAAACCAACGAGATGATCCGTTATCAATCTCGGCGATTTTAATGTCCTATCCATGACTGGCATATAATATGCGCCATAAAAGTAGCCCATAATTATAAGATAAGAAAATAGCATAACAATCGATAGATTTTTGGATTTCTTTATAAGTGCATAAAACAACGTTGCTCCAAGGATAAACAATAATATTATATAGATGTACAAAGAATATTGTTCTGAAAAGGCCTTTATCACCATAGAATCACCTGTGAAAAGAAAGACAACAGCAGCAACAGGTAAAACAGTAAGCAAAAGCGCAAAAATTTTAACTGCCACACCTGTTGTTACATTTTCAACAAGCCATGACCATTTGTCCTTTATGTAGATCCCACAAATCAAGGCACAGGCAGGATAACACGAAAGAAGATATATCGCCCTTTTACTCTTTGAGAATTCGAAAAACAAAAACGTAAAGGCAAACCAAATAACGGGAAGCCAAATCTTCTTTTTTACAGCATGATATAGCGAGAAAGGAAGCACTATGCTCCACGGCATGAAGTTCACGAACAACTTGTGGAAATAATAATAAAAAGATTCTATGTGGTCGAACGCATTTGTATACCTCGTGATATTCTGTCTGAGGATAAACTCCTTGATATATGCATCGCCTGCCATAACAAACCATATCGACGAAAGTGCCAGAGAAACAATGCAACCTGCCACAAAAGGTATAAAATATTTTTTAAACTCTTTTCTCTTTAACATGAAGATAAATGTAACCATAGCCGGTATCACAAGCCCTGCCGGTCCTTTGGAAAGCACTGCAAATACAGAAGGTACAAAAGAGATCACAAAAAGCCACCTCTTGCCCTTCAACATACAAATATAATTAAAGAATATGGTAAGTCCTATAAAAAACGCAAACGTCATGTCCATAACCGATTCTCTCGCATTAGAGAGAAACTGGTAGTTCGTCGCAAGTATGAGTGCAGACAGAACCCCGACCCCAGGATTAACAACCATATTGCCAAGCTGGTATGTTACAAGAACAAGCAAAATTGCTGAAACTGCAGCAGGCAATCTTGCCGAAAATTCATTTAGCTCACCGGTAATTTTCGATGTAATGATAATGAGCCATGGGTAAAGCGGAGGCTTTTCAAGATAAGGTCTTCCGTTTAGATAGGGATGGATGTAGTCACTTCTCTCACTCATTTCCCTTGCCATGATTGCCTGCCTCGGTTCATCTGGATCCCAGAGGGCAATTTGACCTATATTATTGATAAAAAGTATGCCGGATACAAATAATATGAATATTATTTTCATAGATTTTCTTGCTGATTATTTGATAGCAAATTTTATATGCTAATATTTGACATTTTTCAATATTTTTTATACCATATCTTTTTGTATCTTTATGGAAGAAGGCGAAAAAAAAGAAGATATTTATGGAGATGCAAAAGGGTTGCATGCAACGCTTGAAAGAAGGCTTAAAATGCTCCTCAGGAAACCGTATCTTACCGAAAAAGAAGAAATAGAAATAAAAATTTTGAAAAAGAAAAAACTCTATTATAAAGATATCATGGAAAGAACAAAACAAGAATCTGGAAAAGGGGTAAAGACTTGAAGAAGACCGGGGCACAAATTTTTATTGAGTCTTTGAAGATGGAAGGGGTGGACACCATTTTTTGTTATCCTGGCGGTGCTACCTTGAACATAACGGACGCATTATATCATTCTGATATCCATCAAATCGTCGTGAGACACGAGCAGGCTGCTGTGCATGCGGCGGACGGCTACTCACGTGCATCCGGCAGGGTGGGTGTATCGCTTGTAACATCAGGACCTGGGGCAACCAATACAGTTACCGGCATTGCAACAGCATACATGGATTCCATACCAATTGTGATTTTCTCGTGCCAGGTAAATACAATGCTCATTGGCAATGACGCATTTCAGGAAGCGGATATTGTAGGAATTACAAGGCCGTGCACAAAGCATAACTATCTCGTGAAAGACGTAAAAGATCTTGCAAGGATTATTAAAGAGGCATTTTTCATTGCACGTTCAGGAAGACCTGGACCTGTATTGGTTGACATCCCTAAGGATGTATCGGCCGCTTCATGCGATTTTAAATATCCGGACAAGATCTTCTTGCGAAGCTACCAACCTACATATGTCGGACACGCAGGTCAGATAAAAAGGTTATTGAAAACAATAGCGGTTTCAAAAAGACCGGTTCTTTATACGGGAGGCGGCATCATCTCTTCGGGCGCATCTCAGGAACTGTTAAAGTTTGCCGAAAAACTTTCAATACCTGTTACGAATACATTAATGGGACTTGGCGGTTTTCCTGGAAACCATCCACTTTTTCTTGGCATGCTTGGTATGCATGGTAATTATGCGGCAAACATGGCTATCACCGAATCTGACCTGATTATTGCAATAGGTTCACGTTTCGACGACAGGGCAACAGGTAAGGTTGATGAGTTTGCACCACGGGCAAAGATTGTTCACATCGATATCGATCCAACCTCAATAAGCAAAAACATAAAGGTCGATATCCCCGTAGTTGGAGATTCAAAAAACGTCCTGAAAAAGATGTTGGAAATGCTCGATGACAACAAGGAGGATTTTGAAAATTTTCAACAAAATATCACCGATTGGGTGCAAACAGTAAATCATTGGAAAAACAACTATCCTCTCACATATACAAAAAACGGAACGCTTAAACCACAATATGTGATAGAAAGAATTTACGAGCTAACAAAGGGTAACGCAATAATATCCACAGAGGTTGGTCAAAATCAAATGTGGGCGGCACAATTTTTCAAGTTTTTAAAACCGAGAACCATATTGACATCTGGCGGTCTGGGCACAATGGGATATGGATTCCCTGCAAGCATAGGCGCACAGGTTGCATTTCCAAAATCCCTCGTCATCGATATAGCCGGAGACGGAAGTATTCAGATGAATATACAGGAGTTGGCTACCGCAGTTCAGTATAATTTACCTGTCAAGATTGTTATACTAAATAACAGATTTCTCGGCATGGTAAGGCAATGGCAGGAACTCTTCTATGAAAAAAGATATACGTGGACACACATGAACCATGCACCTGACTTCGTAAAACTTGCCGAGGCATACGGCGCTGCGGGTTACAGGATAACCGAGGAAAAAGATGTTGACGATGTCCTTCATGAGGCATTCAACAACAACAAAACAACTATTGTTGACGTTCATGTCAACCCAGAAGAATGTGTTTACCCAATGGTGCCGGCAGGCGCACCGTTAAAAGACATGTTGCTCGTTTAGGAGGGAAAACTTGAGGCATATCATATCTGTTCTTGTAGAAAATGAATTTGGTGTCTTATCCCGTATCGCTGGACTATTCAGCGGAAGGGGTTTTAATATTGAAAGCCTGTGTGTAGCGGAGGGTATTGATCCCACCATTTCAACGATGACCATAGTTACGACAGGCAATGAAGCAATCTTGGAGCAGATATTGAAACAGTTGAATAAACTTATCAATGTCATTAAGGTTACAGACTTTAAAGAAATGGATTATGTTTCACGCGAAATGATCCTTGTAAAACTTCACACCGATGAAAAAACGAGGGCAGAAATATTGAGGATGGCTGAAATATTCAGAGGCAAGATTATCGATGTATCCCCGAAGACCTATACCCTTTTGGTTACAGGTGATGAAGAAAAGTTGAAGGCCTTTCTTGCGCTTGTTAAACCAATCGGAATAAAGGAACTCGTGAGAACAGGGCCAATTGCAATTGCAAGGGGAGAAAAAACAATAAAGCCAAAAGAAATACAGAATAAAGGAGGAGAAGCGGATGGCTAAGATGTATTATGATAAAGATGCAGACTTGAGTGTATTAAAAGGGGTAAAGGTTGCGATAATAGGATACGGCAGCCAGGGTCATGCCCAGGCACAAAATCTGAGAGAGAGTGGCGTTGATGTAATAGTTGCAGAACTCGAAGGTACGGCAAACTATCAACTTGCCGAAAAACATGGTTTTAAGCCGGTCAGTGCATCAAATGCTTCAAAGGACGCGGATGTCATTCAAATACTCGCACAGGATAACCTTCAGGCTAAACTGTATAAAAATGAGATAGAAACCAATATGAAGGAAGGAAAAACCCTTGTATTTTCTCATGGTTTCAATATTCATTACGGACAGATTGTGCCCCCATCTTATGTAGATGTTATCATGATTGCACCAAAAGGTCCAGGGCATCTTGTAAGGAGGGAATTTGAAAGAGGGGCAGGTGTTCCATCGCTTATAGCGGTTTATCAGGACTACTCAAAAAAGGCAAAAGAAACAGCGCTTGCCTATGCAAAAGGCATTGGTGCAACAAGGGCTGGTGTCATCGAGACCACTTTCGCAGAAGAAACAGAGACAGACCTTTTCGGCGAGCAGGCAGTTCTTTGCGGGGGTGCATCGGAACTTGTCAAGGCAGGTTTTGACACACTGGTTGAGGCAGGCTATCAGCCAGAAATCGCATATTTTGAATGTCTCCACGAATTAAAACTTATTGTTGACCTTATGTATGAGGGTGGCATATCGTATATGCGTTACTCAATCAGTGATACCGCAGAATATGGTGATTATTCGAGAGGCAAGAGGGTCATATCAGAAGAGACCCGTGAAGAGATGAGAGAAATACTTTCAGAGATTCAAAGCGGTGAATTTGCCCGTGAATGGATACTAGAAAACATGGCAGGCAGACCTGTTTATAATGCGTTGAAGAGGATTGAAAGCGAACACCTTATTGAAAAGGTGGGCAAGCAACTCAGGGAAATGATGGGCTGGATTGGGAGAAAGGGTTGAGAGGAATACCCGTTGCGAGGGAAGGGCTACCACTCATAAGCCTTTCCTTCGGTCTTTCAATACTGCTTTTTTTATTCAAAACACCAATATTTGCAATCATCTGTTTTTTTTTCTTCCTGTTTTTTCTTTTTTTCTTCAGAAATCCTAAGCGCACCCCCATCAACAACGATGATGTGTTTATATCGCCGGCAGACGGAAAGGTTATGGATTTAGGGGACGTAGATGAAAAAGAATTTATCAATGGCAGGGTAAAAAGGGTTTGCATTTTTATGTCTCCGCTTGATGTACACGTGAACAGGGCACCATGCGATGGCAGGATAATCAAGATGCAGCACAGAAAAGGTGAATTTGCCCTTGCATTCAAAAAGGATATAGACAAAGAAAATGAGAGAAACTATGTTCTAATAGATAATGGCAGCGAAAAGATACTTTTGGTTCAGATCGCAGGGTTTCTGGCAAGACGAATTATACCATATGTTAAAGAGGGTGATGTTGTAAAGAAGGCTGAACCCTTTGGCATGATAGCATTTGGTTCGAGGGTCGACATTTATTTTCCACAACACTATGAAATTGTGGTAGAATTAGGCATGAAGGTAAAGGCAGGGGTAACTCCCCTGACAAAAACAAAGGTGAACAAATGAGAAAAAGAAA
>MWEV01000304.1 GCA_002071245.1 Deltaproteobacteria bacterium ADurb.Bin026 | reverse complement strand
TGCATCTCTTCTATTTTTCCCCTTTTTTTTGCGCCATTCATATAAATATTCAATTTATTATGCAATTCGGCAATGGCGGCCTTTTTCATTGCATCGGTTAGGGCGTCGCTCTTTATAATTTTTACAATACTTTTAATTCTAAAGCGATCCATTGCTTTGACGCTTTTTGAAAGTTGGTCTGCATGCCCACCTTGTTTAATGATAAGCGGCACGTCGACAAACAAAACAGGATATCTGGCTGTAATTCTCAGCCACATATCATAATCCTCACAGACCGACATGGATTCATCAAAAAAACCAATATTGTCAAACACCTCTTTCTTTACTACAACCGATGAAGGGCTTATAATGCAAAGCGGCAAGCACCTTTCAAATATATGTCCTGTGTATTTTTTGTGTCTGAGCTTCTGGTTTAACCTTTTACCGTTTCTTATCCATATTTCATCTGTATAGGATATCAAAAAATTATCCTTTTCCATCTGCTCCATCTGTTTAGAAAGTTTGCCTTTAAGCCATAAATCATCTACATCAAGAAAAGAGATATATTCACCCTTGGATAATTCTATACCACAGTTCCGCGCGCTGCTTATACCCCCATTTTTTTTCCAGATATATCTGATTGGAAATTCTCGTATTTCTTCGCGAGAACCATCATTAGAACCATCGTCTACGACAATGATTTCTTTGTCCCGATAGTCCTGATTAATAACCGAAAGTAGGGCTGCCTTAAGGAATGCACGTCTGTTATATGTTGTGATTATTATGGAGATCATTAAACACAGACATCTGAAAGCGGTATTTTTTATTAGTTTGCCTTTTTAATTATGAGCCTTATACGTATGTTTTTCAAACCATTTGATAAGTCTATCCGCCAGGCAGGCATAAGCATCGTGTTTTGGTAATTTCTCTCAAAACCTTGCTCTGATAAAGAAACAACCTCGACAGGGTGCGTCCACACAAACGATGCATCATCAAATTCAACCGTTAAAAAGACATTTTGATAAGGGTCATAGAATGTCACTACATTGTCAGCATTCAATGCACCCATCGTCGAAAGGTCAAGCCTTTGATTCCCTATACCGATATAACGATTCCCCCCACTTCCGAGAAATGAAAAATTAAATTCCACACCCAGATAAAACGGATCTTTTGTTTCACCATCTAACGCATAATTTACTAAAAGCTCACTGGAGCCCTTTTTGAGCGTAATCTCCTTCCTTATATGCAGAGGTAATCCCTTGCCATTACTCCAATAGTGACCATGTCTTTCAATGATCGCCTTCACATAATCATCTTTTCTTTCGATGACACCAGAATATGGTTCCCTTATAAAATCACCAGGTTCGTAATAGGCGCTTTTATAAAAGGCATCAAAGGTAACATCACACCCCATTACATGGTCGATCAAAGAAGCCCTTCTGTACCAATCATAATGCAGATACTTATCAAGCCCTTCTTCTTTGGCAATTATCAAATCGTGGATTGTTTTAGTGCCATCGGCAACATCTGAAGAAACGGCTGTCTTTAACCTTTCATGATACCCCTCATACCTTCTCGAAAATGTCGCCATAATGTTTACAGAAGACGGTTTATAATCATATTCATAGAGTATGCCGCCCTCTTTGAGTAAAAAATATGCCTTTATATCATTATTAGTAAGGACAATCTCTTCAAATCCATCCATATTGACATCTTCTGATTTTGCGTCTACAAATGAAGACTCAGGGTCGAGAATCTTTTCAGCCTCTATAAGATGGTTGTATACAGAACCGCGAAGATGGGGAAGATAAAGACCACCAAAAACTCCATGCCAATAACTGTCGTTACATTGTGCCATAAAGACATGTTTTTTTGCTTCAGTGTCTTTATTTGCCTTGTTTGTAACCATTAGCATTTTTTTGTGCATATCGTTACATTCGTCATATTTCACAAGGAAATATTTAAAATAGCCGCCTTTTACAAATTCACGGTATTCTTCGGTAGAGTTTTTAAGGCACGTCTCATAAACACAGGACTTCTTGGATGGCAAACTCCATTCCGCCATCTCCATGTAAGAGTTGCAGTTCAGATAAACACGACTTTTAGGTGGCATACTATCTATATACTCACTGAACGTAACTGTTTTTAGCCAATCCTTGTTTTTTGACAGATACCCAAAAAACGATTTAAGCCATCCGGCGTTATACACATGTTCATAAGTACCTGGCCACAAACCAAATTTTTCTCCATCATCTCCGAACACAGCGAGGTCATTGCCAGAGTCTTCAATCCCTCTGAAATATTTATCAATTTCGTCAATAGGTTTGAATGGGATCGCATATCTCAAAAACTCGAGACCCGGAAAGATAAAGAGTTTGTGACCTTCATGTTCAGTCACAAAATATCTGTACAACTCTTTTTCTGGCACCCCTACCGCCTTGAAATGATAATCATCTACAAGCGTATAAAGCACACCCGCCTTGTTTAAGATTTTAGGTATATGTGGTTCATAAACCCTTTCGGCAAGCCACATACCTTTTGGCCTCTCTTGAAAGATCGTTTCAACATAATCCATATGCATCTTTATCTGTGCGATCCCATCTTCTTCTGTAAGCAGAGGAAGTATAGGCTCATACATACCGCCAGAAACAATCTCTATCTGCCCCCTTTTCCTGAGTTTATTTAAGAGCTTGATATATTGAGGTTTGTGTTCGGTTAACCAGGTGAGAAGGTAACCTGAAAAATGCAGGTTTATTTTAACATCAGGGAAATCCTTCATTATCTCAAAAAAAGGCTTATAAGATCTATTATAAGCCTCCTCAAGAATAAAATGCATATTTCCAACAGGCTGATGATTATGAATGCAAAGGATAATATGCATAGGACACCCTATTTTTTTATTAAAAGAATGGCGGGGACGACGAGACTTGAACTCGCGGCCTCCGGCGTGACAGGCCGGCGTTATAGACCGACTTAACTACGTCCCCGCAAATGGTAGGCGGAACAGGTTTTGAACCTGCGACCCCCGGCTTGTAAGGCCGATGCTCTCCCGCTGAGCTACCCGCCCAACGCTGGTAACTATAACAGGTTTAAACGTCAAAGTCAAATAGCTGTTCACGATTTTTTCTCTATATTACAATACTCTTACAACATTTCCAATTAAAAACATAACGCTCAAAGAAAACATCTTCAGGCAATTTCCGCCTCTTCTTCATAGATAAAAATAGGCCTTTCATGATTAACTATTACCTCTTCATTCAGAACACACTCTTTAACGTTTGATATATTTGGAATCTCATACATAACGTCAAGCATGATCTTTTCGAGTATTGACCGAAGCCCCCTTGCGCCAGTCTTTCTCTTCATGGCCTCCCTTGAAATAGCCCTGATTGCGCCTTCTGTAAATGTTAGTTTAACGTTTTCAAGTTCAAAAAGTTTCTTATACTGTTTTATAATTGCATTCCGTGGCCTTTTCAGAATCTCTACAAGGGCGTTCTCGTCAAGTTCATTCAGCGTCGCTATAATAGGCAATCTGCCTATGAATTCGGGTATCAGGCCATACTTCAAAAGGTCTTCTGGCTGGATATCCTTTATCAATTCTGAATATCTCTTATCACGACCACCTTCCACATCTACACCAAAACCTAAACCTTTCTTTCCGATCCTGTTGGCAATGATAGAGTCAACACCGTTAAACGCACCTCCGCAGATAAAAAGTATGTTCGAAGTATCAACCTTTATATACTCCTGTTGAGGGTGCTTCCTGCCTCCCTTTGGTGGAATGTTTGCAACCGTTCCCTCGATTATCTTTAAAAGTGCCTGTTGTACGCCTTCACCAGACACATCTCTCGTTATGGAAGGACTGTCCGTCTTTCGGGATATCTTGTCGATTTCGTCAATATATACTATGCCTCTCTCTGCCTTCTCCACATTATAATCGGCTGCTTGAAGCAGATAGAGTATTATGTTTTCAACGTCTTCTCCTACATAACCAGCCTCAGTGAGCGTTGTTGCATCAGATATAGTGAACGGAACATGTAGTACCTTAGCCAATGTCTGCGCAAGGAGTGTTTTTCCAGAACCGGTCGGGCCGATCAGTAGAATATTACTTTTTTGAATCTCAACATCATTAAAGCTTACCTTAGCCTCTATCCTTTTATAGTGATTATAAACAGCGACCGAAAGAACCTTCTTAGCATGTTCCTGACCAATTACATACTCATCAAGCAGTTTCCTTATCTCGTGAGGTTTTGGAATTGAGGTCTTGATATAATCAAAACGTTCTTTTTTGACCTCCTCCTGAATAATCTCATTGCACAACCCAATGCACTCATCGCATATGTACACCATAGGACCGGCAATAAGCTTTTTCACCTCATCCTGACTTTTACCGCAGAAAGAGCAATGTAGTTTCATTGTCCTACCGTTGTTTTTTTTGATCATTGTCATTTTCTTTTCTCCACTATCTCATCTACTATACCGTAGTCTTTCGCCTGTTCTGCGGTCATATAAAAATCTCTTTCCGTGTCTATCGAGATCTTTTCAAAAGGCTGGTTTGTGTGTTTGACAAATATCCTGTTTATTTCTTCACGCACACGGAGAATCTCTTTTGCCTGAATGTTTATATCGGTTGCCTGGCCTTGTACGCCACCGAGGGGTTGATGGATAAGGATCCTTGAATGTGGAAGCGCAAACCTTTTACCAGGTTCGCCACCCGCAAGAAGAACTGCGCCCATACTTGCAGCCTGACCTGTACACATCGTTACAACAGGAGACTTTATATACTGCATGGTGTCGTATATTGCCAATCCGCTTGTTATATAGCCACCAGGAGAGTTCACATAAAGATAAATCTCCTTTGATGGGTCTTCTGATTCGAGAAATAAAAGTTGTGCGACAATGATATTCGCAACATTATCATCTATGGCTGTGCCAAGAAACACAATCCTTTCTTTCAGCAGTTTCGAATATATATCGTATGCCCGTTCCCCCCTACCATCTTTTTCAATAACTATTGGGACAAGATTCATTGCTTCTCCTTTATGTTTGCATTCTCCATCAAAAAATCCATCGTCTTTTGCTGCACAATGCTTATCTTCATGCCCTCAATGAAGTCATATTTCTCGTAAATACCTTTGACTTCATCAAATGGTCTTTTTGTCTCTTCCGCAATCTTTTTCATTCTGTTGTGAACATCATCATCTTCGAGCTTTATTCCCTCGATTTCAGCAATCCTTGCAAGTATTATATCAGATTTTATCCTTTCTGCAGCCTTTTTTTCGAAATCAGCCCTTATATTACCCTGAAATGCCTTTAAATCCTCTTCTGTAAAGTGTTCCGTGTTGAAGCGTGTCTTTGCTTCTTCCAACATCGCTTCGGTATGCTTTGCAAGCAACCTCTTTGGAACCTGTATGTCAATGTTGCTGGCAAGCATTTCCATTATCTTGTTAGAGATGAACTGTTTCCTTGAGTTCAGTTTTTCCTTTTCTATCTCTGCCTTTAAACTCTCCTTCATCTTTTCAACATTTTCAAAATTTACATCTTTTGCAAATTCATCATTCATATCGGGAAGTCTCTTCTCCCTTATGTCTTTTATTTCTATCTCGAAAAGCAAAGTTTTGCCTGCAATATCCTTAAGTTGGTAGTCATCAGGAAAGGCGACATCAACATTTTTTATCTCACCTTTTTTCATATCATAGATGGCACTTTCAAATTCAGGCATTAATTGGGAAGTACCAAGTTCAAGCGGATACGCCTCTGAATAAACGTCCTTCATTGGCATTCCGTCTAAATACCCCTTATATTTTACAATTATAAAATCGCCTTTACGGGCACCGCTATCAGCCTCACGCGGTATCATTTCCGCATACAATTCTTTCATTTGTTCGATTCTTTTGTCAATATCATCATCGGTAACTCGAATGGCATCAACCTCAACCTCAACGCCTTTATAAGACGATATCTCTATATCCGGAAACACTTCACACAAAAGCGTATAAACAAAACGGTCTCCATCTTCTACAAAATCAGCAATAGGCTCTGTTACAGGCTTAACATTCGCCTCAGAAAGCACCTCTGACATGGTACCCTCTATAACCCTTCTTTTTAATTCATCTTCTATATAATCCTTGTAATATGTTGTAAGGATGGACTTGGGTATTTTGCCCGGTCTAAATCCCTTTATCTTTGCCTGCCTTTTCAATTCTCCATAAATATTTTCTGTTATTTCTGTTATCTTATCAGCAGGGACTTCCACTTCAATCTTTTTTGTAACGCGATCGACATCTACAACATCTACTTTCATATATCCTCCGGGAAATCGTGGATGAAAAGCTCCATTTTAATTGCAGTGCTTATTATAACACAACTTATGCAATTATCAAGAGTATTTGAACGCTGCTTATGGCAGCCAAATCATTCTAATCTAAACCCATTTTCTCTGAATAGATTAAGGCCCACATCCACAACATCACTGTCATAAAGTATGCCTTTTTTACTCTCTATCTCTTCAAGCGCAGCATCTATTCCATAACCGGGTCTGTATGGACGGTGAGACATTATAGCCTCTACCACATCTGCTACAGCTATAACCTTCTATAATAGGTTTTATTCGCCATCAAGAATTTTCCATCTCTTGTCGTCCTGTAAATACCATTTAATGCATTATCTAAAAGACCTATTTTTTTATGATTGTCTGCATTTATAATCCTTGTAACCAAATCTTTTGACTATCTGCAGCTTCGTGTTTCTTATCACTGTAATATCAGGAAGATTTATGCCATTAAAGGTGGTATTTTTTACAATGCTGTATAATGCCATGTCAGTAAAAACAAGCCTATCGCCCCTTTTTAAAGGCTCATCGAATGAATAATCACCAATCACATCCCCGGCAAGACAGCTCGGCCCGGCTATTCTATATGTATGTTCCTTCTCATTAGGTTTACCTGAACCCATAATATAGGGTCTGTATGGCATGAGGAGCACATCGGGCATATGCGTCTCCGCAGAAGCGTCTATTATGGCAATCTTTATATCGTTTTCCACAATATCCAAAACAGATGAGACAAGAACGCCTGCATCCAGAACGCTCGCTTCTCCCGGTTCAAGATAGACCTGTACCCCGTATTTCTTTTTGAATGTATTGACAAGACCGATAAGAAGCTCCAAATCATAATCATCCCGTGTTATATGATGACCACCACCGAAATTCACCCACTTTAGTCCATAGATATAATTACCATATAAAGCTTCAAAAGATTTCAGGACCCTCTCAAGCACATCTGCATTCTGCTCGCATAATGCATGAAAATGAATGCCGTCCACAATATCCCTGTGTTTATGAAACTCCCCTTCGAATATATCGTAAATAACACCAAGCCTCGAATACGGAGCACATGGATTATACATCTGATTTTCCACTTCTGCATATCCGGGGTTAACCCTCAGACCAACCTCAACCCCCATCTTTTTCGCCATTTTTCCGTATTTTTCAAGCTGATAAAAGGAATTGAATATGATCGAATCAGAATGTTTTAGTATCTGTCTTATATCCTTTTCTCTGTATGCCGCTCCAAATGTATGAACCTCTTTTTTGAATTCCTCCCTGCCAAGCCTTGCCTCATTGAGACCGCTTGCACATATTCCGTCGAGATATCTGCTCATAACTGGAAAGGTAGAGTAAGATGCATATGCCTTCAGTGCATGAAGTATCTTGCAACCGGTTAAAGACTTAACTAGCTGCAATATCAGCATGTTTTGTTCAATAAGTGTTTCGTCAATTAGATAAACAGGTGTTGCTATACCGCCTTTTGCTATTGCGAGGAATCTTTCATGTGCCTCTACAAAAGACCTTTTCTTTTCTTCTTTTATCTTTTTGATTATATCAGTAATACCTCTTTTTGCACGCATCAATTTTAAAAACTATCCGGCAAAGGTTCGTGTTCAACCACCTGCCATGGAAGACCATATTTATTCAATGCATCCATGAACAGGTCAGGATCAAGCTCTTCAATATTAAATACACCATTGCCCTGCCAAACACCTGTAAGCACCATCATTGCACCTATCATTGCCGGAACACCTGTTGTGTATGCAATAGCCTGTGTGCCTGTCTCAATAAATGCCTCTTCATGGTCACACACATTATATATATACCGGGTTATGATTTTTCCATCCTTTTTGCCTGTCATGATATTACCTATTACCGTCTTTCCTGTATATTTCGTGCCGAGGGATGCAGGTTCCGGAAGTAACGCCTTTAGAAACTTAACCGGGACAATCTTCTGCCCTTCATAATCAACCTCATCTATCCTCGTCATACCAACGTTTCTGAGCACCCTTAAATGTGTAAGATAATTTTCTGAAAATGTCATCCAGAACCTCGCCCTTCTCAGTCCTTTTATGTTTTTAACGAGGGACTCCAGTTCTTCATGGTAGAGCAAATAGCTTTCCTTTCTCCCTACCATAGGATAATCAAAACCGAAATGTATACTACCATCCTCTATTATGGCAGGCGTTTCGACCCACTTTCCCTCCAACCAGTGTCGCACAACCTGTGTCACTTCACGGATATTTATCTCAGGGTTGAAGTTCGTTGCAAAGGCATGACCGTGTGAGCCTGCATTGCAATCCAGTATATCAAGATAATTTATCTCGTCAAAAAGGTGTTTTTGCGCATAAGCAGTAAATACGTTGGTTACACCGGGGTCGAAACCCGAGCCGAGAACAGCCATAATTCCCTTTTGTTTAAATCGATCCCGGTATGCCCATTGCCAGCTATATTCAAAATGTGCCTCGTCTATAGGTTCATAGTTTGCAGTATCAATGTAATGCACACCCTTTTCAAGACAGGCATCCATTATATGTAAGTCCTGATAGGGAAGCGCAAGGTTTAAAACCACATCGGGTTTATATCTTTCGATAAGCAAAACCATTTCAGGTACGTTGTCCGCATCCACTTGAGCAATGTTTATATCCCTTCCGTACTTTGACTTGATAGCCCTTTTTATAGACTCACATTTGGAAATCGTTCTGCTAACAACAATGATTTCTTTAAAGACTTCAGGTATCAGGGCACATTTGTGCGCTGCAACAGTTGCAACACCACCTGCCCCGACTATCATTATTTTTCCATTGCTTCTTAAACTATCCATAAAGGTCTGCTCCTAAAAAATTTCATCTATTTGCGTAAATATTACTCAATAGCGTAAATATCAGTTTTGCGGCAAGAAAATCAGGGGCTTTGGAATCCGACGGGCAAAGTTCAACAACATCAAAACCTACTATACGTTTTGACTTCGAGACAGCAAACAGAAGTTTCATAACCTGATACCAACCTAAACCCCCTGGCTCTGGCGTCCCTGTCGAAGGCATAATGCCTGGGTCAAACACATCCAGATCGATTGTTATGTACACATCATCGGTTAGCCGTCCAACTGCTTCATCAATCCATTCATCCGAATTGTAAATCCCGTGTGCAAAAAACATCTTTATATTCTGAATACGCGGCTTCTCCTCGACATCAATGCTGCGTACACCCACCGAAACAATATGCTCGGTAAATTCCATAACCCTGGCGATAACACACGCATGGTTATATCTCGACCCCTCATATGTGTCGCGTAAATCGGCATGAGCGTCAAGATGTAACACGCTTAAATCCTTGTATTTTTTAACATAGGATTTGATTACACCGATCGAAATAGAGTGTTCGCCCCCAACCGCCACTACAAATTTATCGTCATTCAGATATTTAGATACTACTGATTCCGATTTATCGATCAAAACATCTGAAGAATCCGCTTGAATAGGGTCTGCTGTAAAAATCCCTCTTTTCAAAACCTCTGTATCTGTTTCAATGTCGTAGAACTCGAGATGTGCAGATGCCTCTAAGATCGCCTCAGGCCCTTTGTCTGCACCTTTCAGCCATGTACTTGTTTTGTCAAAGGGGATAGGAAGTATAACAATTGCGGCATTCTGGTAATCAGAATAATCGTTAGATAAACCACAAAAACCTTTTCGCATTTCAATCGATTATAAATACCGCTGAGGCCAACACCGTAGTCCAAAGGCCGTCTTTGTTGCCTTCGGCTGACTGACAGGCATTTTTTGTTTTGAATATGTGGCCGCTTGCCGTATATGATTGCTTTCTCTCATCCCATGCCTGATTTGAATCAAAAGGAATACCAAGGGTTGTTGCAAGCATTGTCGCCGCTAGGTCTTCAGCGTATTCACCAGAGACGATCGCCTTTTCACCAAATGCATGGTGCTCCGAGATATAACCATACTGGGAATAATCAGTTGGTCTGGCAAGACCTATTGCCGCAGATATGAGACGGTTTGGCTCATTTGTTTCGTTTCTCGACATCACACAATAGGTAATCTGGCCCGGTTCAAGCAGGTTCAAGCCCGCTGTCTTAGAAATAATCTTACATCCCGGTGGAAATATGCTTGACACATAAACAAGATTGCACTTTTCAATGCCTGCGTTTCTCAACGCAACCTCAAAAGACGACAGTTTATCTTTATGTACACCAACCCCTTTTGTAAGAAAAACTTTTTTAGGTGTCATTCTAGCGAGTTCTTTCATCATAGTCCATCCCCATAGCGCCACACCGACAAATTTTGCTGCGATATCCTACAGTTCATATGTTGTCGATATGGCTTTATTTATTTTCTAATCTATATACCTTTTTCAACCAACCTCTCAATCTTTTCCAAAACAAAACCTTTCTGCCCCACAAAACATCAAAATCATAAGGTTTTCAATGTATCACCTTTTAAAAACCTGCTGCCATCCCTATAAAATAACTCAAAAATTTGGCGGCGATGACACCCACAAAACACCAGCCCTGTTGTTTCTTGTGTTTGTCAAACAGTGCTTCTTTGAGGCTTTAAAATAAAAACATTCACCTTTTTTAATTTTGTACGATTTTCCACCTAGTGTAAGTTCAACGGCTCCATATAGTACAAAACCAAATTCCTCTCCCTCATGCGGTTCTTCCTCTGGTGTCTGTTCGCCTACATCCAATTCAAGAAGCGCCGGATCCATCTGTCTGTTTTGGGCTGCTGGAACAAGTATTTGAAACATTTTTACATGCTCAAGTTCCATATCAACCCTGTCTTTTAATCTAAAAACTATCTTCTCATCGAATGCACCATCGAAAAATGTTGATGGCTTCTCATCAAGGGCATC
>MWEV01000303.1 GCA_002071245.1 Deltaproteobacteria bacterium ADurb.Bin026 | reverse complement strand
TATGTTGACAAAATGTAAAAACATATATAATTTAATATCAAATTTAACGGGGGTTCAAGATGAATCAGACAAAGACATTTTTCTTAATGGTTTTTTTGACCATTATTCTTGTCGCCTTGGGGAGCATTGTAGGTGGAAGCTCGGGCGCTTATATTGCGTTTTTTATAGCGCTCATAATGAATCTCGTCAGTTACTGGTTTTCAGACAAGATAGTTCTTGCGATGTACCATGCGAAACCCGTATCAGAAAACGAAGTCCCTCATCTATACAACATCGTCTATAACCTTTCTCAAAAGGCATCTATTCCAATGCCAAAGGTCTATATAATCGAAAATGACAGCCCTAACGCATTTGCAACGGGTCGTAATCCTTCAAACGGTGTAGTTGCAGTGACCACAGGCATTTTACGTATTCTAAGCAAAGATGAACTCGAAGGTGTAATAGCACACGAAATATCACACATAAAGCATAGGGATATCCTTATACAAACGGTTGCTGCAACACTTGCAGGCGCAATCACCATGATTGCAAATTGGGCAAGATTTGCAGCCTTTTTCGGCGGTGGAAGAAGTGATGACGATGATGGTGGAGGAAATATCCTCAGTGTAATTATCTTTTCAATTTTTGCTGCATTTGCAGCCATGCTCATTCAACTTGCCATCTCGAGATCAAGGGAATATCTCGCTGACGAAGGAGGCGCAAGACTGTCCGGAAACCCATTACATCTTTCTGGCGCCCTAAAAAAATTAAGCGCCGGTATCGCACTGAATCCCATGAACGATGCCAATCCATCAACTGCACCTCTTTTTATCGCAAATCCATTCAGTGCAAAAGGTGTACTGACACTTTTTAGCACACATCCTCCAATGGAAGAAAGGATAAAAAGATTGGAGGATATGGCTTATAGAAGATAAGTTCAGCGGCATCCTCAGGTCTGTCTCAGCGCAAATCATCAAAGAAGTAGAAAAGGGTTTTTTCCTTGATGAAACCTTAGACCACTATTTTAAAGAATATAGGCTTTCAGATAGTCAGAAATCGCTTATTTATGAAATTACATCAGGGGTAATTCGTTGGAAAGGTTTTCTTGACCATATTGTCTCCAAACTGATAAAAAGAGGCATAAAGGATGATATACGATATATCCTCTGGGTAAGCCTTTATCAGATCTCTTTCATGAAAAAGGCATCTTATCATGTAGTTAACGAAACGGTGGAATACACAAAACAGGAATTTGGCATATATCAGTCCCGATTCGTAAACGCAATACTGCGAAGATTTGTCAGCAACCGAGATGTCTTTGATTTGATTCGACATTCAAAACACGAAATTCGAGATCTTGCCGCTTTTTTTTCTTTCCCCGAATGGCTCATACATAGGTGGATCAATCGGTTCGGCAGGGAATCTGCTGAAAGGCTTTTTGATTTACTTAACAAGACACCTGAATTTGCCATAAGAGTCGATACAAATATGATTAGTAGAGACGAAGCAGCAAAAATATTGGAAGAAGATGGTATCAGAACAAGAAAAGGCGTCTATTCAGATTTTGCAATTTATGTTGACAAGCTTATGCCCGTACTCAAATGTCAAATATTCAAAAAAGGTTTGGTTAGTATCCAAGATGAGACTTCACAGCTTGCAACCCTTGCAATCAATCCAAAAAAGGGTGATTTGATCTTGGATGCATGCGCAGGCCGCGGAACAAAAACACTACACATCAAAGAAATTGCGCCGGATGCCAATGTAATTTCTATGGATAACAGCATAAAAAGATTAAAATCTTTAGGTCATGGAACATTAAGCATCCTTGGAGATGCGCTTCAAAATCCATTTAAAAAGGAATACTTTGACAAAATCCTCATCGACGCACCATGTTCTTCTCTCGGCATCATCAGGAAGCACCCAGAGATAAAATGGAATAGAAAGGAAAAAGACATTATAGATTATGGAAATTATCAACTGGAATTAATCGACTCTCTATGGGACAACCTAAAAACCAATGGATACATCGTTTACAGCGTATGCTCGTTCGAACCCGAAGAAACGCATCTTGTACTTGAAAGTTTTAAAAAAAGAAAGATGTTTGCACTTGAAAACACGCTCCCTTTTCTGTTTAATAAGGAATATTTTCAATCCCTGCCGCAAGAAACAGGAATGGACGGGTTTTTCATTGCAAAGTTGAAAAAATTATGAGGTTCTTGAAACCGTTTTTTTATATGCTGATCTTTTTAATCGTTTTTTTATCTTCAGGATATTTAACGATCAATATCCTTTTAAAAAGACAGACTAATGTAATCTGTCCCGATGTCAGAGGAAAAACAGTAGAAGAAGCCAAAAGGCTTTTAGAAAAAAGCGGTCTGTCGCTAATAGTATCAAGATATGAGCGACGAAATGATGTTCCTCTCAACCATATTACAGTCCAGAAGCCTGAAGCAAATATATCGACTCGTTTAGGCAGGACCGTTATGGTAATTGTTTCGGAGGGTCCTGAATTGATACCGCTTCCTGTGCTTGAAGGTAAATCAATTGCAAACGCTGAAGAAATTCTGAGAGAGAAAAATATTCAAATATCCAAAATAATATACGCACCTCACCAAATGGCTGGCAAGGTTATTGCCCAAATGCCAAAAGGTGGGGAAGATGTTATCAAGGGCAAAGGCATTACTCTGTTGGTTGGAACAGAAGAAAACAAATATTATATTATGCCAGAAACAAAGGACATGACTACACGTGATTTAACCGAAGAGATGAACAACAAGAACATAAAATACAATCTCAATTATATATTGAACGAGCAGATATCAGCTAAAATCAATATAATCGCATCTATTCCCCCAAGAACGATATTCAAAAATGATAAAGAAATTGAAATAAAAGTATTAACTGGAGGATAAAATGTTCAAAACAAAGATTGCACCCTCGATTCTGTCTTGTAATTTTTTGATACTTGAAAAAGAGATTAAAGCGGTTGAAAGTGCAGGGGCAGACCTGATACATATTGATGTGATGGATGGACATTTTGTTCCAAATATCACAATAGGTCCTCTTTTTGTCGAGCATATAAAAAGGATTACATCGCTACCTCTGGATGTTCATCTAATGATAGAAAATCCATCTGCTTTTGTAGATGATTTCGTCAAGGCCGGGGCAGATATCATAACAATCCATATAGAAACTGATAAACATATATTGAGAACCCTCGATGTCATTAAAACAAGCGGAAAAAAGGCAGGGATAACGCTAAATCCTGCAACGCCTCTAAACAGCATCAAATATGCGATCAAAGAGGCAGATCTACTTTTAATCATGAGTGTAAATCCGGGATTCGGTGGTCAATCGTATATTGATGCAATGGATGAAAAGATTGTGGAGGCAAAAAAAATGATCATGGAAACCGGCAACGTAATAGACCTTGAAGTTGATGGGGGTATTAAGGCAACAAACGTAAAAAAGACTGTTGACTCAGGGGCAAATATAGTCGTAATGGGTACAGAGATTTTTCACAGTGGTAACTATGCCCAAAAAATTAAAGAAGTCAGAGAAATCCTCGGAGAATAAATTGTTACTTGAAAAGCAAAAGGTATACAAGAAGGTTTTCGAAAATGCATGTAAAGATCTAATCATGTCAAACTACGAAAAAAGGTTAACCAATGCTGGTCTCGCTTGTATTGTAGAACCCGATAAATACACAGTTTCGGTTCCATTCTTCGATGAGGTCATAACTTTTGAGGTACCGGGTTTCTCTTTCAAAAGCTCAAAACAGGTAAATATAACATTGGTAACCAAAATTATGATCCTTCATTATATCAATACCGCATCTGGCTCGCCGCTTAGCGGAGAAAAGATAACATACGAAGACATACCTGGCCTCAGAGGCTACCAGCCTGTGTTTGAAAAAAGGGCGGCAAAACCACTTGTCGTTGCATTTGGATACGATAGGCACGCATTTATAGATGCCGGACAGGGTCTTGGTGCGATTCCGGAAGATTACGGAGACGCATCATTTACGCTTTATGCATTTCCGAGAGTTCCGCTCACATTCATATTATGGGAGGGTAGCGAAGAATTTCCACCCTCAGTGAAGATATTATTTGATTCGTCTGTTATAAATTACCTGCCGCTCGAGGACATAACTGTCTTAGCAAAGCTTGCATCGACAAGAATCTTAAAAGAAGCGAGAAAAGGCCTATCTGAAGGTGATTTTTTCTGATATCAGCCCCTGTTATACATGCTCATTGCCTTTGCCTTGCCTTCATATACAAAGACATGCAACGCCTCCACCGCTATATCAATAGATTCATTCAGGGTTTCCGCATCATCTTGCTGAAACCTCGAGAGAACATAGTCCTCTGGCGTCATAAAAGGGCTTCTGCCAATACCTATCTTAAGTCTGTGGAATAAATTTGTTTGGAGTGCATCTACAACCGAACTTACCCCCTTATGACCTCCATGACCTCCGTTCCATTTTATCTTGATACGCCCAAAATCCATATCGAGATCATCATGGATGAGAATAAAATCGTCAGGAGATATGTTCATCTTCCTCATAAGCAAAGATACTGGGGTACCGGAAAGATTCATATATGTATCCGGTTTTGCAAGAACGATATTGTCATTGATCCCGGTTTTACAACCACAT
The DNA here is from genome assembly GCA_002071245.1 of Deltaproteobacteria bacterium ADurb.Bin026. GTDB lineage: Bacteria > Desulfobacterota > Syntrophorhabdia > Syntrophorhabdales > Syntrophorhabdaceae > MWEV01. The sequence goes on along the minus strand of MWEV01000303.1, from coordinate 3,557 downwards.
CTGTTTTTTGTCAGGGGAATCTTAAACCGTTCCGAATACCTGTCAACAACAAGATAGCCTATATTATGCCTTGTATAGGAATATTCAAAACCCTTGTTCCCCAGACCGCATAATAGAAACAAGAGATGCTTATGCCTCCTTCTTTTCTTCGGCAGTTTCGGTCTCGGAAATCTTCTCCTCGTCAACTGGCGGCGGAACCACCGTAACTATTGCAACATCGAGGCGTTCAATGACCTTAACGCCGGGGATTGAGATTTCACTTGCATGAACAGTATCACCTATATCGAGATTAGTAATATCGATGTCGATTTTTTCCGGTATTTCCGAGGGGAGACATTCAACCATAATGGTTCTTAGGTGTTGATCTACTATGCCATTTTTTATCAACCCTTTGGCCTCGCCAACAAGACTAATTGGTACTTCTATCTCGATCTTCCTCTGCATTGAAACCTGTATAAAATCTATGTGGAGGATTTCATTTTTGACGATCCCCCTTTGAATATCCTTTATCATGACCGGTCGTTGTTCAATGTTTCCGTCGTTATCCAACTCCATCTTTAAAATACTGTTTCTCTTTATGTTTTTGCGCAATCTCTGCCAATCTTTCGAAGAGATTGTAATCCCAAGAGATTCAACACCCCTACCGTATAGTACACAAGGTATAAAACCCGCTCTCCTGGAGCTTTTCGCATTAGATTTTCCCCTACCCTTCCTTACTTCTGCTTTAACCAAAAAATCTTCCATTTAGAACCTCCATTTAGTTCATTAAATAGTCATAAACACTTATACAAACAACGAGCTAACAGACTCATCCCTATATATTCTTTTTATTGCCTCGCCAAGTATCGGCGATACATCAAGTACCTTTATTTTGGAAACCTTCTTTGCCGCCTCGGAAAGAGGTATCGTATTCGTAACAATAAGCTCCGTAAGTGAAGAATTTGCAATCTTTTCAACTGCATTGCCAGAAAGCACCGGATGTGTACAACACGCATATACCGCCTTGGCGCCGTTATTGATTATCGCATCTGCAGCCTGCACGATTGTGCCACCAGTATCGATCATATCGTCAAGAATTATTGCTGTCTTGTTTTCCACGTTTCCAACGATATGCATCACCTTTGAAACATTCGCCTTTACCCTTCTTTTGTCAATAATAGCCAACGAAGCATTCATCCTTTTACCTAATTCCCTTGCCCTTTCTACGCCGCCAGCATCCGGAGATACAACCACAATCTCTCCATTGATTCCTCTTAGGTATTCGAGTTGAACGGGAAGCGCATAAAGATGATCGACAGGGATATCGAAAAAACCCTGTATCTGTCCGGCATGCAAGTCCATAGCAAGTACCCTTGATGCCCCTGCTATAGTAATCAAATTCGCCACAAGTCTTGCCGATATTGACGTCCTCGGGACAACCTTTCTATCCTGTCTTGCATAACCATAATACGGAATCACCACTGTAATCCTCGCAGCCGATGCCCTTTTTAATGCATCAACCATGACAAGAACTTCCATTAGGTTATGGCTCACCGGAGGACATGTCGGTTGGACAAGAAATGTATCCATACCCCTTACGCTTTCTTCAATCTCAACCTGGATTTCGCCATCACTGAATTTACTTACCTTAGCGTTACCAAGTTCAACCTTCAAAAATTTACACATCCTTTCCGCAAGCTCCCTGTTAGCGTTTCCTGAAAATATTCTGAGTTTATCCAACTGTTGCCTCCAATAATTTTCTGGGGCGGGAGGATTCGAACCTCCGAATGCAGGCTCCAAAGGCCTGTGTCTTACCGCTTGACGACGCCCCAAATAATAGTATTTAATCTTTATTTAACACTGTGGACAATAAAAATGCTGCCCATACCTTCCAAATTCAACGATGCCCTTTTTGCATCGTCTTCGCTTTCGAAAACACCAAAAACAGATGAGCCGCTTCCACTCATCAAAGCGCCAATTGCCCCAGCCTGTATCATTCTGTCTTTTATTTCTTTAATTTTTGGGCACATTGGAATTGCGACTGTCTCAAGATCGTTCTCCAGCAGACCTGCAACATCGCGGACAGAATAAAAATGCTGTAGCAATCTAATATCATTTTCTTTTTTTGTCAACACGATTTTTAGCCCTTCATAAACAGCCTTCGTACTTATCATTACATCCGGATAAACTATAACATACCAAAATAAAGGCAATTCAATCGGGGCAATCTCTTCACCAATGCCCCTCATCACACATGGCTTTCCGTAAATAAACAGAGGAACATCTGCGCCTATTCTTTTCCCAATATCAAAAAGCTCATGAACTTCTATTTTTATATCCCAAAATTTTACAAGGCCGTTCAGTGCAGCGGCTGCGTTGCTGCTCGGCCCACCCAATCCTCCACCAACGGGGATATGTTTTTCAACAAATACTTTTACACCCCTTTGAATATCACATCTATCCCTGAGCATAATAATAGCCCTATAGATAGTATTGGCATCACCATCGGGCAATATGCCTTTGTCGTCTTTTATTATAATCTCGTCGTTTTTTGATTCCTCAAAAGATATCACATCATAAAGCGATATAAGATCAACTATGCTTACTATATTATGATATCCATCCGGTCTTTTTGAAAGAACCTTCAGGAAAAGGTTTACCTTCGCTGGAGATAAAATAGTGAGATGTTTATCATTTTTTCTGTCGTGCGCCATGTATCGCGTATCTTGCAATATTGTTTTCATGATCTTCTTTTTTGATATTCCATCTCAAGGCTTAATGCTTTTTTATCTTGCCTTTTCAACATGATACTTGTTTATACTAAATTCAGGTTTTGCAATAATATTAACCTTTGTTTCGTATGTATTTTCAATGTTCTCGATTGAAGCTTTTTCTTCTTCATAGATAAAACTCGCCACCTCAGGCGCCAAATAAACGTTCACATTTTTTACTTCTTCTTTTCTACAGAAGCTAAGAAGCTCTCTTAATACCTCATAGCACACGGTATAACGTGATTTGGTATAACCTGCACCATCACAATTAGGACAGACCTCTGTAAGCATATCCACTATGTTGTGTCGCGTCCTTTTTCTCGTTATCTGAACAAGTCCGATCTCACTGATTGGATAAGCAAACGTCTTTATCCTGTCTTTTTTAAGCGCCTCAACAAGCGTTTGAAAAACCATCTCTTTTGACTCCTTATGCTCCATATCAATAAAGTCAACCACAATAATCCCACCTATATTTCTTAACCTTATCTGATAAGCTATCTCTTTAACGGCTTCAAGGTTTGTCCTCAATATTGTATCTTCGAGGTCTTTTTTACCAAGATATCTTCCTGTATTGACATCGATCACAGTTAGTGCCTCTGTATAATCAAAAACAATATAGCCGCCTGACTTAAGCCAGATCTTTTTCTGAGTAAGTTTGGCAATATCTATCTCTATACCAAAGGCCTCAAAAATAGGATCTTTCTCGTTAAAGTAGATTGCCTCGCATCCTTTTTCAGGCAAGTATTCCTTTAAAAACTCTTTTATCTTCAAATACACCGATTCATTATCAACCACAATCTTTTTAAG
>MWEV01000302.1 GCA_002071245.1 Deltaproteobacteria bacterium ADurb.Bin026 | reverse complement strand
AATCATTAGAAGAAGCGCTGATAATGTAATCAAAGAGATTTGCCACTGGCAAGAGCGTGGTGTTGACAAATTTGTGATATACGATGATAATTTCCTTTATAAAGCAAAAGACTATGCTGAGCCAATCCTTGCTGGGATTTCTAAACTTCCTTTTAAAATCAATCTCTATAACCCTAACGCCCTTAACGCTTCCCTTATTGACCATAGTACCGCTAATTTACTATATTCATCGGGGTTTAAAGAAATTAGATTAGGCCTTGAAACCATAGAACCTTCTATGCAAAAATCACTCTGTGGAAAAATAAATGCTGAAGATTTCGAAAATACAATCAATCTACTGTTGGATGTCGGGTTTTCTAATACTTCGATCAGCGCTTATATAATTGCAGGGCTTCCTTTCCAAAGATGGGAAGATGTGAAGCATTCCATTGACTATCTTGCGGGGCTCGGAATAAAATCAAGTATCGCAGAATACACACCCATTCCTCATACACCGCTTTTTGATGAGTTTTATTCTTTTGCGCGCTATCCAATTGAAAAAGATCCCATTTTTCAGAACAACGCCATTTTTCCTTTTTCCTGGGACGGATTCACAGATTATGATCTTGCTTTTTTAAAGCTATATTCGAGAGAAAAAAACGCCATGCTAAAATAGCCCCAGAAACAATTTTCTAACGTGGGGTATGCTTTGCTATAGGTCGATGCAAATAAACGCACTGTAACGCAAATCTGAGCGTTGTTTTTTTGATTCATTTTCCGACAATGTAATTTTTGTTGAAGTTTGTTTTTTCTTTGTTCACCATAATTATTGTGGTATACTTTTTCATTGTTTTCATTTCCTCTTTTGCATGGATTTGATTATGGACTCTCATTATATACCGCAAAAGAAGGGCGCCCATTAATTACTTTTTTGGAGAAAACGTTTTTTGTTGTTTTGGTTGATCGCAATTACATCAGACAGGCGAGAATGGCGGAATTGGCAGACGCACTGGACTTAGGATCCAGCGGGTAACACCGTGGGGGTTCAAATCCCCCTTCTCGCAAATCAAAATATATCAAACTTAGATATGCTTTTTTGTATGACCATGACAAACAATATCTGTAGTTATCAGGAAAGAAATACATAAATTTAATAATCAAAATTAGGGAAAGGGCCATGCGATAATGACAAAAATTATTTTTCTCGGGACAAACGGTTGGTACGATACGGACACAGGCAATACGATATGCATCCTGATAGACTCACCTTTGTTCACCATCATCCTGGATGCTGGCAACGGCATTGCAAAGCTTGACAGATATGCTGATTTCAATAAACCCGCCTATCTCTTTTTAAGCCATTTTCATCTTGATCATATTGCTGGGCTCCACACTATCTGTAAATGTAAATTCCAACATGGATTATACATATGCGGCCAGCAAGGCATAGCAAATATTTTAAACAATATCCTTGAGGCACCTTTTACCATCCCAGCAAAAGACCTTCCTTTTGACTTACAGTTTATTGAGTTCCCACAACAAAGCGACCTTATCCCGTTTTCCGTTGACAGTTTACCCCTTCTTCATGCGTCTCTGACAATGGGGTACAGATTTGAAATCGACAATAGTGTAATTACCTTTTGCGGAGACACAGGATTTTGTGACAATGCGGTAAGGCTCGCACATAAGGCCGATCTCCTCATTACAGAATGTGCCTTTCGGCAAGGACAGGAAAACATAAACTGGCCACATCTAAATCCAGAAACTGCAGCAAAAATTGCAAAAGAATCAATGTCGAAGAGACTATTACTTGTTCATTTCGATGCTGAGATTTACAAAACCATAGAAGAAAGACAACTTGCACAGGAAGTTGCACGCAAAATATTTCCCGATACCATTGCAACTGTAGATGATATGACTATCGATATATAAGGTATCCAACTTTTTAGAAGTTTGCAGTTCTAACATCCGAAATTCGTACAAAACATTTATCAGAATTTATTCATCCCTGTAAGCCTGCTTTTCCTCCTTGCTCCATTGAGAACAAAACGGGCGCTTTCCCTGCAATATTCTATCCATACAAAGCGAACAGTTTGGATTACACGGAACTATGGGTTCAGTAATTATACCACGCGCCTTTTTCGGCCAGAGAGAATCGGCATACAACACACGAGCAAGACCTATCAGGTCTGCAGAGCCTTCGTTTAAGATTTTCTCTGCACATTCTGGCGTTTGTATCCTTCCGGCTGTAATGATAGGAATTCCAGGAACTGCTTCTTTGATTGTCTTTGCATATAAAGCCATGTACCCTTCTGTCTTCTCGATTTCAACGTAGGGGGTTATATTATAAGATTCGTGTGTTCCTATCATAACCGATATATAATCTATGTCCTTTTTTGACAATTCTTTGGCAAAACTAATGGCGTCGTCCATACCAAAGCCCCCAGGTAAAAGTTCATCCGCAAGGAGACGATAGCCCACAGGATAATCTTCTACGCTCCGCTTAACCGCATCAATTACCTCAAGAGGAAAATGCATACGTTTTTCAAGGCTTCCTCCGTACGAATCATTACGCTTATTAAGTCTTGGTGAAAGAAATTGTGCTAAAAGATAGCCAGTTCCACCGTGCAGTTCAACCCCATCAAAACCTGCCCTTTTCGCACGTAATGCTGCTTTTGCGTAGGCATCTACGATATGGTGAATTTCATCGGTTGTCATCTCACGAGGCATTGTCTGTCCGAATGCAGCCGGAGATGGTGCTATTCTGTCCTTGGCATATGCATATCTGCCTGCATGGTTGATCTGAAGAAAAGCAAGGGCTCCGCCTGAGTGTATCACATCAGCAACCATCTTTAGGCCTTCAATATATCTTTCATCGTCTATTCTCATCATGAATGGAGAGCCCAATCCCGTAGCATCGATACAGACATTTTCAACAACAATGAGGGCCGCGCCAGAGCAGCCCATCTTTTTATAGTGGTTTAGCACCAACGAATTTACCGTCCCATCAGGGTTTGCATATCCAACAAACATGGGGGCCATTGTAATACGGTTTGCAAGTTCTATATTTTTAATTTTAAAAGGACTAAAGAGAAGTTCATATTTTTCCATCTTTCCCTCCATAATATTTTACGCTCATCATAGCCTTTTAAGCATTTTAATTAACTATACCACATGTTGCAAGAAACTTTTGGCAAAATTCTGATTCTTAGAATATGTTTAAATACAGAGACTATAGAACAATACGGAATTTCTTTTAAAATCATGCTATCACATTTTATATTTAAATTAGGTATCATTTTTTATAAACATGCAATAAAATAACCTTGAACTTTCTGGAGATAAATTGAAAGGCAAATGTGATGCTTCGCCAATTCAAACTAAAACCATAAAAAAACAAACTTATCCAAGATTACATAATTATCACCCATCGGTTTTTAGAAAATACAGCATAACATCGACCAAACCTCACCTCTTAAGACTTGAATACCATATCTGTATTATACTTGTCTTCTTTGTCTTCCTGGGAACCAACTCTTCGGTTATGGCAGCAGAAAAGGACGAGTCTGTCGCGATAACAAAACATCTATCCCTTGGAATAAAGGTTAAACGTCTTTTTGATAGTCATACCACTTATGAATTTGGCAATCCCTTTTCTCCTTTTCAGGCTCCCCTCAGCCGACTGGAGTTCCCTCTGAACGTTTGGTGGGGCGGCATAGAATTAAGGTTCAGCACGTCGAGGTTTTCAATTGGTGGTGAGGTGCTCAGAAATGCACTGGGGGATAGTGATGGACGCATGAGAGATACAGACTGGGATGATGATACAAAACCAGCATTAGAAACCATCTATAGCGAATCAAGGTGCCGTATGGAGCCGAGCTATATGGTCAGAATAGATGCAGACCTGGAGGTTTCTGATTGGCTTGGTCTGCCTTCATGGTTAAGCCTCCGACCAGTTATAGGATTTCGTTATCAGAATTTCCACATGGTTACCCACGACGGGGTAGAATACACCTGGGATGGCAGTTCTCCTACATATATTTTAACGGGAAATACATTACGCTTTAAACAAACTTACTGGCATTATTTTGGTGGATTACGGCTCACTGTAGACGCAGCAAAATACGCCGGTAAATCAGACTTGTTATTTTTCATGCAATTCGATTGGGCATATGTTGAGGGCAGCAACGAAGATAATCACTTGCTCAGACCGGGTAAAAGATTTACATATGAAAATACATTTGGATATGCATGGCATACCTCTGTAGGCGTGAAGAAGGGGATATCGAAAAATCTCTTCTTGGGATTAGAGGCGGAACACCTTCGGATATCCACGACTGGCTCCCACCGCCTTGTGAACGAACCAATGGGTACCGATTTCGGTTTTTCACACGGGGTCAAGGTCTGGTCAGAACAGACAAGCATTTCATTAAAGCTGGAGTATCTTTTATAGCCTATAATTGGTAATATTGGTAATAATAGTTACCCAATTCAAGATCCTTATATAACCCCAACTTCTCGCATCTTCACGATCTGTTTATTCTTTCTAATGAGGCAACAGTTTGAGTTTCTTGCCCCCTCGCGCCCTTTCAGGATGTTTCTTGATGTCCTATTCTACCATTGCCGCTGTCCTTTTCAGATTGAGTGCAGAAACTCCTTATCTTCCTTGAGTCCTGTACATCGTGTTTTTGGAAACTGATAATTTTCTTTTTAATGTTTTTTAGTTCGTCCTTATTACACGCTGTGTTGTTATCAATTCCGTTTTATTCGAAAAAATAAACCGTTAAAACGAAAAAGGCGCTCGAGCAAATTTGGATTTGGTGTATGAACAGTTTTCATATTTCGAGCATATCTTCATTTGTCTTGACTGTCATGCTGTTAAGTTATATAAATTAAAGAAACATTGTATCAACACAGAAGGCATACACATAAAGTAAAGATAGGGACAAAACCCCGAAACTGATCTATCCAAGCATTAAGTAAAGAAGAGGAGGAATATCATATGGACGACTCTGATGGCAGTTGTAGTTGCAAAGATATAAGCCAAGAGCACCCTTCGGAAGAACATGATTACTCTGGTTCGCAAAGAGACAAAAGGCGACCAGCGACTGAATCGATTTTACCCCTTTGATCTATTTTATCGGTTCACCTCTGGCCGTTTTTGATCCTTATTGAGGCCAGCAAAGAGGTGAACTACAGGAATAAGTCAATAAATTTAACCTTTTTATATTTTCCTGTCTTGTTTACCTTCAAAGAAAGAATATGGAAGGTTGAACAGTGACTAAAAAACTTTTAAATAAATTCACCAATATAAAAAATATCCCGTTATCAGCACACAGAAACCTGAAAGAAAACGAGGAGCGGCTAATCAACCTTTGCTCGATCGGTATCCAAGATGCCTTAGAAGAATTGCAAACAAACATTCAAGGCTTAAATTCAAAAGAAGCAGAAAGCCGACTTGATGAAATAGGACCCAATGAGCTTTCCCATCTAAAAAAACTTGGTTTTTGGGCTGATATAGCCAACCGCATGAAAGGCCCGCTCGTTATCCAACTACTTGTTATTGCCATTGTGTCCGCCGTTATTGGTGAAATAAAATCAACAATAATAGTTGTGGCAATGATCCTTTTAAGTGTTGGGTTGTCTTATGTTTTTGATAGACGATCAAATCGGGCAGTAGAGGCGCTGGGCAAAAGGGTTCAGTCAAGGGCCTTTGTTATAAGAGACGATAAAGAGATAGAGATAAAGATTTCTGAGATAGTTCCTGGTGATATTGTAATGCTCCAGGCTGGTTCTGTAATACCCGCAGATATAAGGATTATCTGGGCTAAAGACTTCTATGTAAGCGAATCTGTCCTTACAGGCGAATCTCTTCCTGTAGAGAAATCTTCAAGTAATGGTAATTTAAAAACCCAATCTGCTTTAGAACTTATAAATGCGTGCTTTTTAGGTACATCTGTTACAAGTGGAGTAGCAAGAGGCGTAGTAATCAATACAGGTCAAAACACATTATTCGGTGCTATATCAGAAAGGCTTATTGATAAACGGTCAGAGACCAGCTTTGACCAAGGCGTTCGTTCTTTTACATGGCTTATGATTCGCTTCATGGTTGTTATGGTCTGTGGGGTTTTCTTCATAGTTGGCATGACTAAAGGTAATTGGATTGAAGCGCTTCTATTTGGTTTATCTATTGCTGTAGGACTTACCCCCGAGATGCTTCCTATGATTGTAACGGTAAATCTTGCAAAAGGAGCCCTGAATATGGCCAAGAAAAAGGTCATAGTAAAAAGATTGTCTTCTATTCAAAATTTTGGTGCTATTGATACTCTTTGCACAGACAAGACCGGGACACTTACACAGGACAGGGTGGTTCTTAAAAGACATGTAGATATTTTAGGTCATACAAGCGAGGATGTCCTTCACTATGCCTATCTAAATAGTTATTTTCAGACTGGACTTAGAAACCTTATCGATAGGGCTGTGATTGAATTTGCCGAAGACCTTGATGCAGAGCAAAACTGCCGTATTGTAGATGAGTTGCCTTTTGACTTTCACAGAAGAAGGATGTCGGTGGTGGTTGATTATGAAGAAGACCATGTCCTTATATGTAAGGGTGCTGTGGAAGAAATATATGCTTGCTGTAGTGGTTACCAGATAGGAGAAGAGGTCTATCCCCTCATAGACATGATCAAAATTGACCTCTTTGAAGGGGTGGAAAAGCTCAACCGAGATGGGTTCAGGGTTCTTGGTATAGCATATCGTGAATTTCCAAGGACAAAGACGGTCTTTACTGTGGATGACGAAAGAGATCTGATCTTGCTTGGCTATATAGCTTTTTTTGACCCTCCAAAGGTTTCTGTCACAGAGGCAATAGGGCTTTTGAAAAAAACAGGGGTAGATGTGAAGGTTCTAACGGGTGACAATGGTCTTGTAACAGAAAAGGTATGTCGTGATGTAGGCATAAAGATTGAAAGGCTTGTAACAGGAGCAGAGCTTTCTGGACTTTCCCCTGAAGATTTTTTAAAAACTATTGAGACAAACAATGTCTTTGTAAAACTTACGCCATTCCAGAAGGAACAGATTGTAGAGGATTTAAGGAAAAATGGGCATGTAGTGGGCTTTATGGGTGATGGTATAAATGATGCCCCTGCCATGAAGGCTGCTGATGTAGGTATATCTGTTGATTCTGCAGTGGATGTGGCAAAGGAATCTGCCGACATAGTGCTGCTTGAAAAGAGTCTTCTTGTTCTTGAAGAGGGTATTATGGAAGGCAGAAGGATATTCGCCAACATAATCAAATACATACGTATGGGTAGCAGTTCAAATTTTGGCAATATGTTTAGTGTAATAGGCGCAAGCTATATTTTGCCATTCCTGCCCATGCAACCCGTGCAGATACTAACCAATAATCTTCTTTATGATTTTTCCCAGACAGGTATTCCTATGGACAATGTGGATGATGATCTTTTGGCTCGTCCATTGAAATGGAATATTGGCAATATTAAGCGGTTTATGGTTTTTATGGGACCTATAAGCTCTATTTTTGACTATGCTACCTTTGCACTTATGTGGTTTTTCTTTAAATGCAGCGCCTTTCTCTACAGCAGCACGTCTATTCTTGAAAAAGAATATCTCGAAAGGCTTTTTCAAACTGGGTGGTTTGTCGAGTCTCTTCTTACCCAGACCCTGATTGTCCATATAATAAGGACGAGGAAGATATCTTTTATTGAGAGCAGACCATCGATGCATTTGGTCATGACCACTTTAATTGTCATGGCAATAGGCGTGTGGTTACCCTATTCGCCCCTGGCAGGCTATCTTAATTTAGTGCCCTTGCCGGGAACATTTTGGGTTTGGATAGTCTTTTTTCTTGCTTTTTATGTAACCTTGGCAACTTTTATAAAAAACTGGTTTTTTAAGCGTTATGGAGGTGATTAAATATGGATACTTTACTTGATGCCCTTCAAGAAGGCAGACTCTTTGAGTTGCCTGAAAATGATAAAACTCATGCACTCCAGTTCCTTGCCCATATTATCGAGGCATTTCCGGAGATACCACCAGAAACAGATGTGGTAGGACTTATAATGAACAGGGAGCATATTGTCAATACAGCAATCGGGAAGGGTTGGGCCTGCCCCCATGCAAAGGTCCCTTATGATGAAGACCTCATGTGTGTGGTAGGTTGGAGTCCATCAGGGATAGAGTATGGAGCACCAGACGGGAAAACCGTTACCCTTATTGTTATGTACCTGGTCCCTGATAACCAGAGAAATCATTACCTCAAAGAAATATCAATCCTTGCAAGGGCGCTGCAGACGTATCCTGAACTTGAAAAACTCCCAGACGTTCAGGATTTAGATGACGTCAGGCGCTACCTTCTTGACCTCATCGAGGTCACCAAAAGCAAAACAGGCCCTGATGCAAGGGCAAGGATGATTAGGCTTAAAACAAAACCATCCATAGAGACCCCTCTTATTCAGGATCTTTCCAACCTTATAATAGAACCTGTGACCATTATAACAGGACCAAAGATAAGTCGCATTGTCTTAACTCAAAATCCTATTCTTATGGAACAACTCGAATCTGCTAATGGTTTTATTGAAAAGATTGAGACAGATGGCGTATGTCATGTGGAGGGATGGAGGATTCTCAGGAGGAGCGCCGTTAACTATCAGGGTGGCCTTGTAATGTATGAATGCCTTGCTATAAAAATGCTATAAATTCGGGACAGCAAAAATAACATATAGAATTTTCTATAATATGAGCTATTTATGGGAGAAGGCAGGGCGTTGAGTTTCCTGGGGGATTTTGGAGATTTGTGAATATGAAATAGCTGCAATACACCATAAAGAACGAAGAAGTTGAATAACTGCCGTACTTCCCTTTTTTGCTTTTTCTCTGTGTGCGCGGCGATGGGCAAAACAGCGGGGCGATAATTTCTGATTCAAAATTTCAGCCAAAACAATGACAAAAGCATAAAGGATAATGCTTACATCCTTTATTTAGCAGCCGCAGATTAGATTCAGTCTAACGCCAAAACTCTCCCGCTGTTATGAATCGCAGCGCAATCACGTCAGGTGGTGTCTTGTTGGTCTACATTTCAGAAATTAACGCTACACCTGAATACCGTTGTTACAACATTTTTCCGGTGGGAGTCATATTATCGACTGGTGGTTTACCTGTTTGCTTCCTAATTTCCTTTCTTTTACACTTCTCTGATTTCTCTTTACTTTCACAAAACATTTTGATCCAACCTTGTTTGACGACTTCCGTATTCCCTCTGAAATTTATAAAGAAGCCACATGTATTCAGTAGCTCGCATTTCTCCGACATGTTTTATCTCCTTTTATTTGGGTTGATCTTGCTTGCCAGCAATTAATCTGCAATAAGCATTAATTTGCCGTATATTATCATTTACTTCTGGGGTTGTCAACCATAATGTAGCTTTTCAATACCTGAAGAAATCATCCGTGAAGGAACAAGAAAACTTTTGCAAGCTGCAAACCTTTTTGTATTTTTGCAAAATTAATAATTAGATTTAAGTAATATAGTAATTGTGCCGATAATATAAAAAGAATGCGTATAGAAAATAGTTCAATAAACTTATCATCTAAATACAACCAATTAATAAGCCAGAAAGATACGCGGATTACGATAACAAAACCGGTATTCAAAAATGATTCCGTTGATATCTCATCTTTAAATACAATTAGTCAAAACCCTAAGACGCAGAAAACTGCTTCAGAATATAACGATATGGGTCTTTTATCAGGAAAGAAGAGGATTGCCTGTTTTCTTATTGAGCTTATGTTTGGTGTGAAGATCAATAAACATATCAATTTTAAAAGATATTCTGGAGAACCTGAACAACAGCGTACCCCACAGGAAGAATATGAGGTTACAAACATTGAATTCACAGAAAGACTTGAAAAAGAAAATGTAGAGATCGCGGTTGCCGGGAATGTTGTTGCCGCTGACGGCAAAACATACGATTTTAATTTATCTTTGAGTCTCGGTCGTTCCTTTTATGAAACAGGTATTTCAATAAAAAAGGAAATACAAAGAAAAGATCCTATAATTTTAAATCTTTCAGGTGTCTTTACGGGACTCTCTGATAAAACAATTGATTTTGACATAGATGCTGATGGAGAATCAGATAAGATACACTTTGTAAAG
>MWEV01000301.1 GCA_002071245.1 Deltaproteobacteria bacterium ADurb.Bin026 | reverse complement strand
CTTCTCAGAGAAAAAAGGGATAGCTACACATCTAACCTTCTAACCCTCCAGCCTTCTACCCATCTACACATCCAAACATCTAAACTTCTACAAAACGGGGTTATATGTTTTCAATCCTAAATCCTAATTCCTAAATCCTAAATGAATTTTCCCGCTTTATGGTAGTCAAAAAGATTGAGATTTGCTGTATAATCTCTATGTTTTTAAAAATTCGCTTAAAATATTTTCACGACAAACTGTAGTGTAATGCAAGCCAAACCGTCTTCTGCGATTGGTCTGTCCATTCTACCCTGTGCCGCTTGTGGGCAGGAATATTGATATAGTCGCCCGGCTTCATGATTATCGGTTCGGCCTCGTCTTCGAACATGATAACTGCGGCGCCTGTAAGTAAAACAACCCATTCATCTCTTTCCTGATCATACCATTGCCCGCAAGGTGTTATCTGTCCGTTTGAAATAATCCTTTCAAGCTTGAAATTATTGGCTTCAAGCATGGTTTCAAAATATTCGTCATCATCTGTCTTATGCAGACATTCAAAAATATTGCGGATGTTTTCATTCATATTAAAAGGTGCCAGTCATCACATTACAATTCCAGCCAGGAATCAGAGTAAAGTGTGTGTCCGAGGAGGATTTTGGCGGTTTTCACATAATCTGCCTCTTCCCTTGAAAGCGCTGACATATCAATACTTTCACCATCCATTACCCTAAATATAAGGCTTTCAATATCAGGCCGGTTTCCTCTTGCGATTTCCCTCAATTCAGCATCAAAGGCGTCTACAATTGCAGAATACATCCCGTAACGCTTAATCATGACAAGATACGTCCTGTTCAAAATGCCTCTCAAATGCGCTGGGCATCCGTTTGACACGTTCGAAAGCCCGCAGGTAGACTTTGAGTTAGGTGCCAGTTCTGTCAGCATCATAACGAATTCTGTGCAACCCTGAACCTGCATCTGCTGGGAATTAATAGGCAGAACAATCGGGTCAAGCCAGATATCTTCTTCCGGTATTCCATAATTTGCAGCCTCTGCCATTATCTGCGCAGCCAAAAAACCCCTCTCGTTTGCATCCCTTGGTATACCGTCAGTGCCAAGCATAAGCCCTATGAATCCTGCATCATATCTTTTTGCAAGTGGCATTAGTGCTTCGATACGTTCAGGTCTCGCAGATATCGAATTGATAAGCGCCTTTCCTCTATGCACTTTTAGGCCTGCCTCTATTGCATCAATGTTTGTCGTATCGAGGGAAAGAGGGAGGTCAACCACATCCTGTACAGTCTTTACCACCCATTCCATCAACTCCGGCCCATCCTTTCTTGCAGGACCTAAATTTATATCTATCATATCCATGCCAGCATCAGCCTGTGCAAGCGCCATCTCTTTTATTGTAGAGGCGTCTTTTTGCTTCAGTGCATTTGCTGTTTTTTTTGAGATGACATTAAGGTTTTCACCAATCAATAACATTACATTCTTCCTGTTTCCCAATCTTATATTTTCAAAGCTCTGAGATAAGATGGTATATTTGCCGCCTCACGTGGTCCAATAAGGATTCCCCAGCCGGGGAGTTCTTCTTCGAGGTCCCCCATTATAATTGCTGAATAACCAGGTATAACAATCTTTTTATGTGCAATCTTTTCAGAAATACCACATTTTTTTATAAATGCACCTACAGTGTCCCCGACAAACTTTCCTGCCGCCCAAGCCGTCATAACGGATAGCCCTTCAGTGTCCATCACACAAAGCCATGTCGGTACCCTCGAATTCTCTATCTCACCACTCACAATAAAATACGTTAGTGAAAAATTACATGTTACAAGGACAGGGGCGTTCTCATTCGGATTGTTCACCGGATATATGCCTTCTTTAGTCGTCATGGGTCTTTGAGGATCTGTATATATATTCATGCGTTGCAAAAGAAGGGGAAAGAGATACTCGCCCGAGAAATCACTTAACACTATGATACCTGCATACTTAGCTACAAAGGCTGATGCTATCAATGCCTCCTTCATGATATCGCCTGTCATCTCACATGGAAATGTAATGGTGGGAAACCCCAATGATTTAACCTTATTCAAAAGCGCTGCCCTGCGTATAATTACCTGCTCCTGAAAACCCTCTTTTATCTCACGCGTGGATGTATCAATAAAGATATCTTTCAAACCCATTCCGGCGAGCTTATCGGTCAAAACTGAAACCCCTTCAAGTCCTTGCCCTTTTACAGCAATAGGGCAACTGTATTCCTTTGCAAGACTACCAAAGGCTTCACAGTTGTCCAATGTAGCCGCATAAATAAGTGGTTTATTTTCTTTCGATATGTCGAGTGCCGCCCTCATTGTGTCGAGGTTGCCTGACATCAGCATAATTCCGTATGGTTCGTTGCATGCCTTTTTTACTATTGCGAGAAATTTTTCTCTGTTTCCTGTATCCTTTAGTGCGACCAATTCGGGTTTTAATACCTGCCCTACCCTCTCATATTGCAAGTAACCCAGTTTCGAGAATCTCTTTTGTATCTCGTCATCATCCATATCAGTTGTAATTAGAATCGCAAAACCTGGTTTATTGAAAAACGTCTTTTCATGTCGGAACATTACTGTTTCCCCGCCGACTTTTATTGCATTGTCTCCGACCCCAATTGATACCTGCCTGATAGGCGGGGCACTTGAATCCGACAATTGTTCTTTCGACTCTTGTGAAATATGGGGACATAAATCAAGTTCAGTCTTAGCAGATGCAAGCGCCATTGCAAACGCAAGGCAGGTTGGAAATTTACATTCACCGCAATTCGTTTTTGGAAGAAGTTTAAATATCTGGATTCCAGTAAGCGCCATAAATTATCTCCTTTAGTTATAACTAATACTGTTTTTTATCAGAAAATCGAGGTCGGATAAGACTTTCGTTCATGTATTTTTCAGTTTTTTCATCCGTCCCCTTGAGTCCTTTCTTTACTAAAGAATAGATTCCATTGTCAGACACGGATGACCTTTCATTGTTATACATTCGAGCACTTCCTCTTCTGTCTTTGCAATTGTTTCATCGGCGATCATGTCGACAAAATTAGGTATGCCAAGCTCATCAGCCCTCTTTTGCAGCCTTTCTCTTATTTCTTCCTTTAATCTTTTCGGCATCCATACAAGTCTCAGCAGACCACCATCACCTATTAAAAATTTTCTCTGAGTAATATTATATTTACTATGACCAAGAAAACCTGGACTCTGGGCACCACCTCCAACAGAACCCGCAAGTGTGGTAAATTTCATCCCACATGGTGTCATATCGGTAAAATCCCGGTCAACCGTCATTATCCCGTTGCACATCGGCATTATAGCAGCAATACATTCACAACATCCACAGGTAGTCATTGGATCCACCATAAGACTGTAAAGGCTGACACCCTGGATCTTCTGCCTTGACGCCATTCTGACGTACTCATTGCATCCCTTGAACTGTCCGAGTCTTTCATCGAGACATTCACCCTTTTTAATAGGCTGATTAGGTCCTGCAGGGTTTATTTCATATGCTGCCCGACAGTCAAGCCAATTGTATGCACCACAAAGACCGGTACGCTCTGGACTTATCACACATACATGGTCTGGCGCAAAGGATTGGCATAATATACATGAATAAAATGTATCTGTGGTCTCATCTGTCATGCCTTCAATCCTTGCGTCTCTGTGACTATACGACGCGCGTGCCATATCGAGTATCTCTTTTACCTTTT
>MWEV01000300.1 GCA_002071245.1 Deltaproteobacteria bacterium ADurb.Bin026 | reverse complement strand
CCTTTCGGTTTTAATAGGCTTTTCGTCTTATCTATGAACGAAGAGATAAATGCTTTACCAACGTGCTCGAACATACCGATTGAGACAAATTTATCGAATTGACCTTTCATATTTCGGTAATCTTCAAAAAGAATCGTAATGTTTTTATGGAGTCCCTCCTGTGCTACCCTTTCCTTTGCATATTCAGCCTGATTGCGGGATAGGGTGCATCCCACACCCTTTACCCCAAAGTGACAGGCTGCATACAGAAGCATCCCGCCCCAGCCGCATCCGACATCTA
This sequence comes from Deltaproteobacteria bacterium ADurb.Bin026, assembly GCA_002071245.1. GTDB lineage: Bacteria > Desulfobacterota > Syntrophorhabdia > Syntrophorhabdales > Syntrophorhabdaceae > MWEV01. The sequence continues at coordinate 6,431 of MWEV01000300.1, read as the reverse complement.
TAATCGTCTCTCCCTCTTTTAGCTGAAGCTTCCGGCAGATATGCTCATATTTTTGTTGTTGCGCCTGTTCAAGGGTATCCTCGTTGCTTCTGAAATAGGCACAGGAATAGGTCATGCTTTCATCAAGATACAGCTTATAAAATTCGTTCCCCAGATCATAATGGTGTGCAATATTGTCTGGTGATTTTTTAATAGTATTGTGGAACTTGATGTGTTGCAATAGAATGGCTATCTTGGTTTTCAGTGATAGTTTCATATCCTGAAAACGAGGGTCGATACCAAGACGAACAAGTTTCTGGAAATCGCCTTTCACATCGATATTGCCGGCTGTATATTCTTCACCGAAACCAAGCGTGCCTTTGCCGAAAATATTTTTTGCCGCCTCCTTTTCTTTGAATGTAAGGATAAAGGCAGGTGCTGCATCCCCGTATTTTTTCGTTTCGCCGTCCCAGAATTTTACCTCGAATGGTATATCAGGCAGATTAGTACTTAATTCTTTTAACAGTTTTTGAATGGCTTTTTTCATTATTACATCGGCCTAATTTTTTTAGTACATATAAGCACTATTGTTTTAACATTTTTTTGGGTTGCAAGCCATGCAGCAAACCCCTGTCGGCGCCTCTGTCGCACAAGGGAAATATTTTTTTACCTTGATGAGAACGAACCGCGTTATGATACCATCGATAAACGGAATTTTATAAATCATTTGGAAAAACTAAATATTATCAGGTTCTTTTAATAACCTCTATATCCACCTCGTTTCCGAAATTATCAAGTAATTCACCTTCGAGCTTGTGAACATTCTCTTCGTCATCGATTTCGATGACAAGCTCTCTGTCATCCAGTACCTTTAATTTTCCATATTTTTTCACAACTTCGGTAACCTTGACAGGGTCTGTTGTGACCCATCCCTTCATGCGGCGCACCAATTCTTCTCCGTTGAACGCCCTTTCGATGGTCAGATCAACCCTTCTTTTTTTTGCTTCCCAACCGACCAGAGCTGGCTGTGCCACCACAGGCGTAACAGGATCGTGCATCGCTGCACAACGAAACCATAATTTTGCCCTTATCATATTAGCTCCTTCTATTTGATAAAGCGATTGTATATTTAGCATAAACGCTCAATATCATATTGTCAAGCCTTGAGAAAAAAGGCTTATATTGACATGCAATCGATGTTTTTAAAAAGATGTTTATGTGGTTTTACGAAAAGAAAATGTCTTTGCGCGCTCAAGGTCTTCCTCTGTATCTATACCAAAGCCATTGTAATCGGTTATCAATACCTTAATACGAAAACCGTTTTCGAGAACCCTCAACTGTTCGAGCGATTCTGTTTCCTCAAGGACACATCTTTCCATTGTTACGTATTTTTCGAGGAATGTTCTTGAAAATGCATAGATACCGATATGCTTATATATGCATTGATTGTTGAGTATTGTACGTTGCGAGATGTAGGCTGAACCGTGAGACGACTTGAAGGGGATTGGTGAGCGGGAAAAATATAGTGCAAAACCGTATTTGTCAAGGACAACCTTGACGACATTGGGGTTTGTGTATTCGTTTATATCGGTGATCGGGGTACATAATGTTGCCATATCGAGACGTTCGTTCAACATAACATCAAACAGTAAATCCACCATGTCAGGTCTTATGAATGGTTCGTCTCCTTGAAGATTCACAATAATATCTGCATCTTTTCCTTTTATCGCATCATGACACCTGTCTGTACCGCTTTTGCAATCGGGGCTCGTCATTACTACATCAGCATCGAACATTATCGCTGCATCCTGTATTCGCTTATCGTCTGTGGTGATTATAACGTGATCCTTTAAATTAGAAAGCATTGCCTTTTCGTAAACCATGTATAAGATAGTTTTGCCATATATCTCCCGAAGTGGTTTTCCGGGAAGTCTTGTTGAAGCATATCTTGCTGGAATTACGATGTATTTTATCATGATGCCTCACGTAAATTATTGTCATACAGATATTTTTTCAAAAACGCCCCGGTATGACTTGCCGATTCATGGATGATTAGCTCTGGGACACCTTTTGCTATTATGTTTCCACCATTTTCCCCGCCTTCAGGGCCTAAATCGATAATATAATCGGCACATTTGATGACATCCATGTTGTGTTCAATTACCACGACCGTATTTCCTCTGTTGACAAGTTCCGACAACACATGAAGGAGTTTATCTATATCGGCGAAGTGCAGACCTGTTGTCGGTTCATCCAGTATATAAAAGGTTTGACCTGTATCCTTTTTGGAAAGTTCCCTTGAGAGCTTTATTCTCTGCGCCTCTCCTCCGGATAAGGTTGTAGCTGCCTGACCGAGTCTTATATATCCGAGTCCTACATCGTTGAGCACCTTTAATTTGTTTTTTATAAGCGGATGTACATCAAAAAAATCCATTGCCTGGGTAACTGTCATCTCAAGCACGTCTGCTATGCTCTTGCCTTTGTATTTTACCTCAAGGGTATCCCTGTTATAGCGTTTTCCCTTACAAACATCGCATACGATATATATATCGGGAAGAAACTGCATTTCAATCTTGACGAACCCTTCACCCGTGCAGGTTTCACATCTTCCGCCCTTTACATTGAAGCTGAACCTGCCATCCTTATAGCCTCTGACCCTCGATTCAGGAAGCCTTGCAAAGAGTTCCCTGATATGTGTAAAAATGCCTGTATATGTGGCAGGGTTTGATCTTGGGGTCCTGCCTATGGGGGACTGGTCTATGTCTATGACCCTGTCGATTGTCTCATGGCCTGATATCGAATCGATTTCTCCGGCCCTGTCTTTAGATCTGTAAAGTTTTTGTTTGAGAAGCGGATATAGAGTATCGACTACTAGGGTGCTTTTACCCGAACCAGAAACGCCGGTTACACATGTAAACACACCAAGCGGGATATCTACGTCGATATTTTTAAGGTTATGTTCGCGGGCACCTTTTATTCTCAAAAACCCCTTTGCCTTTCTCCTCTCTTCAGGGATTTGTATGCTGAGTTTACCAGATATATACTGTCCGGTAATGGATTCATTGTGTTTGTGAAGTTCGGCTGGTGTACCTTGAAAAACGAGGTAACCGCCGTTTTCTCCAGCGCCCGGACCCAGATCGATAATATAATCAGACGAAGCTATAGTGTCATGGTCGTGTTCAACCACAATCACAGTGTTGTCAAGGTCTCTGAGTCTTTTCAATGTTGCGAGAAGCCTTTCGTTGTCGCGTTGGTGTAAACCGATGCTTGGCTCATCGAGTACATATAGGACACCAGTAAGCCCTGAGCCTATCTGTGTGGCGAGCCTGATACGTTGTGATTCTCCAGATGACAAAGTAGCGGAATTTCTGTTGAGTGTTATATAATCAAGGCCTACGTCTATAAGGAATTTTAGACGTGACATGATTTCTTTCAGTATGTTTCGGGCAATCTCATTTTCCTTATCACTAAGACTCAATGTGCTGAAAAAGTTAAGTGCATTTGTAAGGGTCATTCCGGCAACTTCGTCTATATTCAATCCATTGATCTTCACCCAGAGCATCTCTTTTTTTAGTCTTGCTCCATTGCAAGCCTGACAAGGTATTAGGTTGATGAATCTCTCAAGTTTATCTTTTTCATAAAACGAGGCGGTTTCCCATTCGCGTTGGAGTTCATTGATCACCCCTTCGAAGGATCTTTTAGTGAAATATCTCTTGCCTCCCCGGTCCACGAAGAATTCTATCTCTTCTTTTGAGCCGTAAAGTATCACATGCTGGACTTCCTTAGGCAGATCTTTAAACGGGGTTCTTATGTCTATTTTGTAGTGGTTTACAAAAGCCTCGAGAAAAGGCAGGAAACTGACCGGATTTTTTTCTCCCCAAGGTACCACAGCGCCCTCCCTTAAGGAAAGGTCCTGGTTTGGCACAACAAGAACAGGATCAAAATATTCTTTTACCCCGAGCCCATTACAGACAGGGCAGGCGCCGTATGGATTATTAAAGGAAAACATCCGAGGTGTGATCTCCGGATAGCTTATACCGCAGTCCGGACAGGCAAATCTTTCGCTGAAGATATGTATGTCGTTGTCTGTCTTTATCTTTATAATGCCGTCTGCCTTTTGCAATGCGAGTTCTACAGCCTCAAAAAGCCTTCTTTCGATTCCATCTCTAATCGTAATCCTGTCGATTATCACATCAATCTCGTGCTTTTTGTTTTTATCAAGTTGAATATCCTCTGAGAGGTCGGTTATTTTACCATCGAGATATATCTTCGTAAAACCTTGTTTTCGTAAATCATCAAGCTCTTTCCTATACTCTCCTTTTCTTCCTCTCACTATGGGCGCGAGTATCATCAACATTTTTCCTGCGCCGAACGTTAGAATTGAGTCAACTATCTGAGGGACGTGTTGACTTTTGATCTCTTTTCCGCATCCATAACAAAATACATGACCTATCCGTGCAAAGAGCAGCCTCAGGTAGTCATACATTTCGGTTACGGTACCAACAGTGCTTCTGGGGTTTTTACTCAGGGCTTTTTGCTCTATGCTGATTGCGGGAGATAGTCCTTCAATATAATCCACGTCGGGTTTTTCCATAAGTTCGAGAAACTGACGTGCGTATGAAGACAGTGATTCTACATATCTGCGTTGCCCTTCAGCATAGATCGTGTCAAACGCAAGGGATGATTTTCCAGAACCGCTCAGCCCCGTAATTACAACCATCTTGTTTCTTGGAAGCGTTACATCGATGTTTTTGAGATTGTGTTTCCGTGCACCTTTTACAAATATGTTTTTCATAGAGGTTAAAACGCAATAGCGTTAAGGCTTGCAGCAATATCTGCCAAAACCAGCCATTTTAAGTATATATCAAATTATCAGTTTTTCTGTATCAATATTACCTTCAAAGATTGTTGCAAGCAATTCCCTGTCCATACCCTCTTTTAACAGGCCTTCCACATAAGGGAATATACCAAGTAAAGGAACATCGAGATACCTTTTTAATATCTCGGGGTTGGTTTGCGCTGCCAAATCACCTGTACCGTCGTTATTGTTCAGGATTACACCGAGCACTTTAATGCCTTTTGATTGAAGGAAGTTGTTAGTTAAGAGAGTATGGTTTATAGTTCCGAGGCCCAGTCTTGAGACAATTATTGCAGGCGCTTCCCAATTTTTGATAAGGTCTGCATAGAAATAATCCTTTTTAATCGGCACAAGGACACCGCCGGCGCCTTCGATTATGACAACATCATGCCTATTTTTTATTTTGTTGTAAATTCTGTCAACAATATCCATGTCAATCTGTATATGTTCCAAGCTAGCTGCAACTTCAGGGGCAAGGGGAGATTCAAATGTGTAAGGGCTTATATCGTCTAAGTCATCGTTGCTGCCAGACGCCTCTCTTAGACATATTGCATCCCATGGAAGTAGGTCTTTGTCTCTTTTTGACAGTCCACTTTCGAATGGTTTCATTACACCCACATTCAGGTGTTTTTTTAATGATAAAAAGGCAGAAAGACACGATGTTACTGTTGTCTTTCCAACGCCTGTATCTGTGCCTGTTATAAATATGGTTGACATTATCTCACAAGTGACGAAATCAGGATCGCCATCCCTATAAAAACGCTTGCGCAGATGAGCGAAAGGCCTATATTCGACTCATCCGAAATCTTTCGCTCAAAGTCTGTGGAAAAGGTAGCCCCGACAATCTTCAGTGAAATGAGGGTAATTATCATATAAACAGATGAATAAATGAATATTTCCGTTATATTTCCAAGTATTTTCCACATAACATAGCCTTAATTCGTAAGGTAATATATAAGATTATCAAGTGCGGAGGTGAAGAACAGGTTCCTTATTTTTATCTTGTCAGGTGCCCTGACCGGTGCCGGTGAAAAATTTAGGATTCCCTTTATGTTTGCCTCTATAAGTTGATCGGCAACCTTCTGGGCTTCTTGGGGGGGCACAGTGATAATGCCGATTTCGATATTCCTTGCATCGACGACCTCTTTTAAAGTATCAATATGGAGTATCTCAACCGGCCTTCCCATTCTTTCTGAAATATGACCTATGACCTTAACTGGGTCGATATCAAATGCAGCCACAATCTTGTAGTTTTGTTTTAGAAAATCCTTATAAACAAGAAGGGCGCTACCCATATTGCCGATACCGACTACTGCTATGCGCCATTCCCTGTTGATCCCGAGTATCTCTTTGATATGGTTTCTCAATTCTTGAATATTATAGCCCATACCCCTTATGCCGAATTCGCCGAAATAGGCAAAATCCTTTCGTACCTGTGCTGCATTTACATTACACATCGAAGCAAGCAGTGCGCTAGATGCGACCTTTTCGTTTTTAGATTCGAGGTCTTCAATACACTTTAGATAGTTCGATAATCTTCTTATCGTAGCCTCTGGAATCTTCGGATATTTTCCCATTATTGCACCTATTTAAG
>MWEV01000299.1 GCA_002071245.1 Deltaproteobacteria bacterium ADurb.Bin026 | reverse complement strand
GGCAGAAGGCGTTCAACTGACATGGAAGGCAGTTATGGATAAAGACCTCGAGGGCTATAACATTTACAGGATAAGTTCAGGCGATGCAGAAAAGATAAACCCTGTACCTGTTAAAGAAAATATGTTTACTGACAACTCCATGCCTGATATAAGATATGTTTCTTATTATATAACGGCAATAGATACAGCAGGGAATGAAAGCACACCATCGAGGGAAGTAATAATAATATTAAAAGAATAGTTGCGAAGGGCAAGGGCAAAGGAAATGCAAGTGGGCGATAGCACAAATGGGTTTGGGAATCGAGAAAAGTTATCAAGCATAACTCACACAAATCCTCCGTTGCTCGAACCCTTGAACTGTTTGATAATGCACAGGAGAATACGAACAGATGAATTATTTTGATTACAAAAATGGTGCTTTATACTGCGAGGAGGTACCTGTTGAAAACATAGTAAGGGCCACGGGCTCGCCTGTATATATTTATAGTTACAGAACAATTGAGAGACATTATAAGGTCTTCGATAATGCATTCAAAGGCGTACCGCATATTATCTGCTATTCATGCAAGGCAAATTCTAACATTGCTATACTCAGGGCTATCGGAAGGCTTGGAGGGGGCATAGATATAGTATCTGGGGGCGAGCTTTACAGGTCAAACGCCGCATATATACCGAACGACAAAATTGTATTTTCCGGGGTTGGAAAAACAGAAGAAGAAATAGTTGCTGCAATACGTTCAAATATACTTATGATAAATGTGGAGTCCGAGGAAGAATTATCTACAATAGCAAGAATTGCATCAAAAATGAAAAAACATGTTCCACTTTCAATAAGAGTCAACCCAGAGATAGACCCAAAAACCCATCCTTACATTACTACAGGTCTAAAAAAGAACAAGTTCGGAGTTATGCGTGAAGATGCCATGAAACTCTATGACAGGATAAAGGCGCATAAATATCTGATGCCTGTCGGAATTTCTTCGCATATCGGTTCACAGATACTTGAACTTGGACCTTTCAAGGAGGCTGTATGTTCATTAAAGGAGATGGTAAAACAGCTCAAAGAAAAAGGGATTACTCTTAAATTTATAGACATTGGCGGGGGACTTGGCATAACATACAAAGATGAACTTCCTCCGCATCCAGACGATTATGCACGTATTATAGAGGAAGAACTGAAAGGTACCGAACTTACACTCATTCTTGAGCCAGGAAGGGTGATTGTGGGTAACAGCGGTATATTTGTCACCAAATTGCTTTATATTAAAAAGGTGCCTGGCAAAACATTTTATATAGTCGATGGCGCTATGAACGATCTTGTGAGACCTTCTCTTTACGGTGCATTCCATGAAATTGTTCCAGTTCGTTACAATGACGCAAAAAAGATAAACGTTGATGTTGTTGGGCCTGTCTGTGAATCGGGGGATTTTCTTGCAAAGGATAGGGATATGCCTTTGGTTGAATCAGGTGAACTTCTCGCTGTTTTGAGCGCTGGCGCATATGGGTTTTCCATGTCATCCAATTACAATTCAAGGCGAAGGGTAGCAGAGGTGCTTGTGAGAGACGCAGAATTCAATGTCATTAAAAGTCGTGAGACATTGAAAGACTTAATAAAAGGTGAAAAAATCCCGTCATTTATGGAGGTATAAATCAAATGTCAGGCCTGGAATTTACCAAGATGAGCGCAAGCGGAAACGATTTTATATTGATAGATAATCGTTCCGGCGTATTGTACAAAACATATAGCAATATCAATGAATTCGTTAAAAAGGTGTGCAGAAGGTGTCACTCTGTAGGTGCCGACGGTCTGATATTGATTGAAACATCCAATAATGCTGATTTTAGCTGGAAATTCTTCAATGCTGATGGCTCTGAGGCTGAGATGTGTGGCAATGGAGGCAGATGTGCGGCAAGGTTCGCCTTTACAAACGGCATAACCGCTGAAAATATGGCATTTGAAACCATTGCAGGCATAATCAAGGCAGAGGTTAGGGGCAGGAAGGTTAAACTCCAACTTACCACACCGAAAGAGTTGAAACTTGATTACGCCATTAAGCTCGAAGACAAGGAATTGTTTATAAACAGTGTAAATACAGGGGTACCCCATGCAATACTCCTATCTGACGATATCGATTATATACCGGTTGAAGAACTTGGCAAGGCGGTAAGACATCATGCTGCCTTTGGGGAAAAGGGGACAAATGTTGATTTTGTAAAAGTCGTCGATAGAGCCAACCTTATAGTAAGAACATACGAGAGAGGTGTAGAGGGTGAGACATATGCATGTGGCACAGGGGTAGTCGCATCAGGAGTCATCTTGAAAGAAAAGGGATTGATAGACAGCCCTGTAAATGTACTCACAAGGGGCGGAGAAATACTTCGGGCATATGTGGACGACGAGGTGTATCTTGAAGGAGATACAAAAATCATATACACAGGTCTGCTCAACGACGAAGCGTTGCTGTGAAAAGGCGGCTGGTGGAGAGAAGGCAGAAGACAGAAGACAGAATACAGAAGACAGAAGTCAGAAGTCAGAAGGCTGGAGGGTTGGA
>MWEV01000298.1 GCA_002071245.1 Deltaproteobacteria bacterium ADurb.Bin026 | reverse complement strand
GATGAACATTGAGGATGTTGAAGTTCACGAAATAAACATGGGCGATACACTGACATTAAAATATGTAAATGACTCGATTAAAGACAGCGCTTATCATTCAAAAAAGCCCGAAACCAATGAGGATATGACCTTTAAATTAAATCGAAATACAAGCAACATCATCATTAACAACAAACAAGTTGAGGTGGATATCCAAAAAAATATGAATTTTAATGATGCAGAATCGGCAACGGATGCGACATTTTATAACGAAAAGAATTTTGACAAATTAGTTTATAAGATTGAAAACATACTGAAGGGCATCACGGTTGAGACAAAAAATGACGTTATAGAAAACCATACGGAGAACACTGATCTTTCAAATAAAGAGATTGACACCATGGCTTTTTTAAGATCGGAAACACACGATTTGTCTTCTGATAATAAAAATACACAGATAATTGAGAAGGCTTCTTTTGTCTCAACGATTACAGATAAGATTGTCAAGGTTACCGAACAACTCCGGGCGAGAAATACAACGATGGATATGGTGATGCGTATGAATATAAACGAAAAGGAGAGTTTACTTATCGGGTTTAAGCGTGAAGGGCAGCAAATTTTTGTTGAAATCAAAACGGAAAGTTCAGCAATGTTAAATTTGCTTCAGGAAAGCAAAGATACTATCGTTAGAAATCTTGAGATGAAAAATGTAAATGCAAATATTTTTTTAAACCCTGACGGTAAAAACAGCTTTGAAAGAAGAGAGGGTAGAAGAGAAGGTAGAAGAGGCAATGATGAACTGAATAGGGCGAATGGAAAGTTTTATGAGTTATTCAAAACTGAGGAGGTAACATGAATGTTTCGGCGATAAACAGCGTCAGTAGTAACACCACAACGTCAAATGTCTCAAAACCAACGAACTTTGTGGATAAAAACGATTTCCTGAAGATTCTTATATCACAAATCAAATATCAAGACCCACTTGAACCGATGAAGCCGGATCAGTTTTTAACACAACTATCCCAACTTACACAGGTTGAGCAGTTACAGAATATCACGGATGCGCTCAATGGCATGAAAAAGGCAACTGAGACAGGAAATATTTCACAGTGGATAAGTTCGATAGGCAAGAAGATGCACGTAGATTCCAACACACTTTCAAAGGGCGACGAGGTTTATTTTACACCACAGGGAGATTTCGATAAGGTCGTGCTTTCAACGTTGAATAAAATGACGGGAGAGATCAAGGAAACAACATATAAGAAGGGTGATCCGCTAGTTTATAGACACGAAGACGATACAGATGTGCTTGTTTCTGCTATTGGAATAAAAAATGATAAACCAATTGGCTGTAAATTGAGTAATTACAGGGTCGTGAAAGGAATAGATACAAGCAACGGTATTCCATATCTTGTAGCATCTAACGGCGAAAACTTTTCAATAGAAAAGGTTAAACAGATTAAAGAATAGGAGGACGATATGTTAGGATCAATGTTTTCAGGGATAAGTGGTTTGATGTCAAACAGTCAGGCAATAAATGTGGTCGGTAATAATATTGCAAACGTAAATACAATTGGATTTAAGGGTAGCAGGGCAACCTTTTCCGATCTTTTGTATCAATCTGTGAATGGAACTGCAGGCGCAAGTCAGGTTGGCAGGGGTTCCACGTTGACTACAGTTGATACGCAGTTTGCCCAGGGTTCTTTTGAAAGCACAAGTGAACCCACTGATCTTGCCATAGGTGGAAAAGGTTTTTTTATTGTAAAGTCGCCCAAAGGGAATATCACAGAATACTATACAAGGGCCGGTCAGTTCAGATTTGACAAGGACGGCTACCTTACGAATCCTGAGGGGCTTGTTTTACAGGGTAAGGCGATAGACCAGACAACGGGGAAGGCGGTGGGTGTCGATACAAACATAATTATTTCACAAAAACCCAGCGATCCAAAGATTACATCTGCGGTCGACATGACTGCAAACTTACAGTCAAATGCTGAATGGAAAGGCTCCATTGGGAATCTTAATGTTAATGGGGATATAGCATCTGTGACAAACACGATTGGAAAATGGCCTATCGCTGGAGAATATACTGCACAAGTTACTACTGTTGGGGGTGTGAGTACACTTACAGTCACAGCGGAGAGGGTTGGACCTGATGGCACTACTAAAATAGGTGCTCCTATCGTAAAAAGCAAGGTGATAACAGCCGGACAGAGTATGGCAAACTTTGAGGATTTGGGATTGGACATTACAATTGCGCCAACGATAACAAACACAACACAAAAATTTACCATCTCAGGATTCGATGTCGATAAACCAACTGCAACCGCCAACTATTCATCTTCAATAACGGTTTATGATTCTAACGGTCAGTCACACGTCGTTACAGTATATTTCAGAAAATCAAACATCGATATATCAAGCAACAACAGCACATGGGAGTGGATGGCTGTTGTTGGTGCAGGTGATTCTGCAACAGGTAAAAACACTATGGCTGCAAGTGGCGATCTTGTTTTTAACAGTTCCGGTGTGCTTCAAGGCGAAGGTTCAAACCACCAGATACTGTTTAATTTTACTGCACCGGCAAAGCAGAACCAACCGATAACCCTGTCATTCGGGTCACTTTCATCCGTATCAGGCAACCCGAAAGACCCTATGACCCAGTACCCTATAGACTCAGCTACAAACTATCAAGCCCAGAACGGTTATCCGCCTGGCACGCTTCTTAGTGTTTCCGTGGATGCCGACGGTATCATTTCAGGCCACTATTCTAATGGACAGATAATCAATCAATATCAGATTACACTCGCCAACTTTGGTGATACGGTTGCGCTAACAAAGGAAGGCAGTAACCTCTTTTCTTCAAACAACAAGACCGGAGAAGCTTATAAGTATGCACCCGGTGTGTCTGGAACCGGCAAGATCAACCCCAACTCTTTGGAGCAGTCGAACGTTGATTTGGCAACGGAATTCGTCAAGATGATAGTTGCGCAGAGAGGATTCCAGGCAAATTCGAGGGTTATTACCACTTCCGATGAGGTGCTTCAGGAACTTATGAACTTGAAACGATAGGAATGGTATATAAAAACTTCTATGTTTAAGTGAGATTTGGGTGTTTTATCCTGTTATCCCTGGTGGCAGGGCAGTTTAAAGCCCCAAATCTCAATCTTTTGAACCGAAACACCTCCAGATTACTTTCATGATGCCTTTGCAAAAGCCTTTAAGGGTATTGTGCGGGTTTTTCAAATCTTTCGTTTGTATTTCAACCGTCAAAGTTGTGACGCTTTTGGCCTGTTTTCCAACACAAATATATTAAAACTATCAACCCTGAAACATCTTCTAACTGATTAATAACTTGTAACTATTGATTATCGTTAGTTAAATAAAATCATCCAGCGTATGGCACACATATTGCTTTTTGAGAAACATCAGGAGGAGTGTATGCCGGAAGATAACGTTGAAAAAGAGAACGCAAAAGAAGTCAAAGAGAAAAAGAAAAAGGGTGGATTCAAATTCATTCTCATTATAGTTTTCGTTGTGTTCTGTCTTGGTTTAGGTGGGGCGTATTTCTTTTATGGGAATGTCATTTTGGCAAAAATATTCAAGAAAACCGCCCAAGAAGGAGAAAAAAAGGTGGAAAGAAAGATTGGGCCCATAATGTCCCTCGAACCCTTTTTATTTAATATTGCAGGAAATAGTTCAAGGTTTGCAAAAATATCGCTCGGCATAGAGATGAAAGATATTAAAAGCATGGAAGAAGCGAAGAACATGACATTGTTGATAAGAGACAGGATCCTCTCGGTACTTGGTTCAAAAAACATAGAAGTGCTGATGGATGTAAATAGTAGGGATGCTATCAAACAGGAGTTGCTTACCTCGCTGAAGGGTATCTTCAAAAAACCGGACGAAATCAATGCGATATATATAACCGATTTTATAATCCAATAAAGGAAAGAAAATGGACCAGGTATTATCACAAGAAGAAATTGATGCGTTACTAAGCGGATTATCCGATGGCGCAATAGAGATTGAACAAAAGGCTGAGCCCGATGAACCCAAACAAGAAGTCAGAACATTTGACATACTTCAGTTTACAAAATCAAAAAAGGAAAACCTGCCGGCTTTGCAATTCATCTACGACAGGTTTTCAAAGTCATTTCAGTCAGCTCTTTCGCTTTTTCTTGGCAGAGATGTTGAGATAGAACAGACCCCTGTTCATTACATAGAATATAGAGAGTTTGTCAAGACATTATCGCTGCCGACAAATATGAACGTTATTACGACGGAAAACCTGAATGGATTTTTCATTGTTGTTTTCGATGCAAAGATTGTCTTTTGTG
>MWEV01000297.1 GCA_002071245.1 Deltaproteobacteria bacterium ADurb.Bin026 | reverse complement strand
TTTTTTAATGTCAATATTGTTTCATCGTTGTCTTTATTTTATCATCATCAAAAGCATCTTGTAGCGGGTTATCGCCCTTAGTGCGTGTGGTTTGTTCGCGGGCATTATAAGCATTTCTCCTTCTTTGACTACATAAGGTATGCCATCGATGCGTATTTCTGCTTCGCCTTCAAGAATGTATACGACCGCATCAAAGGAGGCGGTGTGCTCGCTTAGCCCTTCATCTTTGTCAAAAGCGAAAACAGTCATGGTCCCGTTGGGTTTTCTTATTACTTCCCGGCTTACAACTGACTGCTCTTGGTAATCAGCCACATCCTTTAGTTTAAATACACGGGTCATATCTACCAAGTTTGTGAAGTTCTCTGTCATATATTACCTCCTCAATGATCTTGTGCCATTTTTATATAACAGATTATCACAGATGTAATTGATGTAAGTCAAAACAAATCAAAAAAGACCATTAACAAGAGGCGCTATGCAAGATGGAAGATCGGATGTTGGAAGATAGAGATGAAACGATATTGCAAGATATAAAACAGGGCAAAGGTTTACAACTGATGCTCATAGCAAACATCTGCTGAATATCAAAAAATCTAATGGTCGGGGCGACTGGATTTGAACCAGCGACCTCTTGCTCCCAAGGCAAGCGCGCTAAACCATGCTGCGCCACGCCCCGAATGCTTCAACTTAACACAACTTACAGGGGATTTTCAATATTTATGAAAATAAATAGATTTCATGAACAGCAAAGGCAGTAAAGATACTTATTTTGCTTGAAAAAAAACAATTTATACTATAGTTATGAGTAAAGGGATGTTTAAAATACATGTAAGGATAGCAATGGCGAAGATATGAAAGAATCAGATGAATTAAACAATCCATTCAAACATTCCGAAGATAAGTTTTTAAAGATATTTTATATGAACCCCTCCCCGATAGCTGTCTCTTTTGCTTACAATGATTGTTTTCTTGATGTAAATGCAAGTTTTTTACAAGTATTCGGTTTCAAAAAAGAAGAGGTGATAGGTTTTACATCAAAGGATTTAAACCTTTTTGTGGATTATGAAGACAGAAAAAAAGCGATAGAGTTAATCAAAAAAAGAGGTAAAATAAACGGTTTTGAAACAAGAATGAGGTGTAAAGACGGCAATATCCTAACAGGTTTGTTATTTGCCGATATAATAGAATTAGAGGAAAGGCATTATCTCATCACAGTATTCAATGATATAACAGAATATAAAAAAACAATCGGCGACCTAAAAGACAGTGAATCAAAATATCGTTCTTTCTTCGAAAATGCGGTTGAAGGCATCTGCCAGACGACGCCCGAAGGTCGTTATACAATAGTTAATCCTGCCCTTGTTAGGATAATGGGGTACGACTCTCCAGAAGACATGATAAACTCTGTTAAAGATATATCAAAGGACGGATATGTAAAACCTGAGGACAGGGAAACTTTCAGAAATATCCTCGCAGAAAATGGTGTTGTAAAGGGGTTCGAGATTGAGTTCTACCGCAAGGATAAAAGCATAATTTGGGTTTCAATCAACGCCCGCGCAGTAAAGGATGAAGCTGGTAAAATCATATGCCTCGAAGGTACCATAGAAGAGATTACAAAACACAAGGCCGTAGAAGAACAGTTAAAGTATGAAAAAATAAAGTTTTCTGTGCTTATAGAAAATGCGCCTTTCGGCATGGTGATGATTGATAAAGACGGACGGTTTATCTATGTAAATTCAAAATTCATAGAGATGTTTGGCTATGACCTAAACGATATCCCGGACGGTAGAACATGGTTTAAAAAGGCATATCCAGACCAGGAATACAGAAAAACAGTGATATCTGCATGGTTGGATGATTTGAAAGATGCAGCCATTGGCGAAAAAAGACCCCGCGTTTTTAATGTGACATGCAAGGATGGAGTGAACAAGATTGTGAATTTTATACCGGTACAATTGGTATCCGGCATGAATATCATGACCTGTGAAGACATAACGTCACGTAAAATCGCAGAAGATGCTGTCAGGCAGACCGGGGATAGATTGAGAAACGCACTGGCGGCAATGATCCAGGCAATGACGTTAATGGTAGAGAAGAGAGATCCTTATACCGCAGGTCATCAGAAGAGGGTGTCTCGCCTTGCCCGCACAATAGCCCAGAAGATGGGACTACCAAATGACAAAATAGATGCTATCCGAATAGCCGCTGCGATACACGACATTGGCAAAATATCTGTACCCGCAGAGATATTGAGTAAGCCGGGCGTTCTCTCAGATATTGAAAAAAAACTGATAATGGTTCATCCCTGGTCAGGCTATGATATATTGAAGGATGTGGATCTGCCATATCCCATCGCTGAAGCAGTCTATCAGCACCATGAGCGTTTAGATGGTTCGGGTTATCCGCGTGGACTCAAGGGAGAAGAGATACTCTTGGAGGCCAGTATATTATCGGTTGCAGATGTTGTTGAGGCTATTGTGTCTTATCGTCCTTACAGACCGGCTAAAGGAATCGAAGCTGCGCTCGAAGAGATAGAAAAAAATAGAGGTATACTCTATGATGAGCGGGTTGTAGACGCTTGCCTAATGGTTTTTAAAGAGGAAGGATTCATATTCGAATATGATCATGTATTAGCTTAAGGCTTTCAACCCTGAGCTAACGAAGATTCATTCAGTTGTGAAAGCCTTTGTCTTGGGGAGTTTGGTGGGATATAAAAGCTGTCAGACGGATATTAAATCTTAACACAGAAGGGGTGTTTGTTCGAAAGGGTTTATACCCACTAAACATTCGGCTGGGTGTTTTTATAAATGTTG
>MWEV01000296.1 GCA_002071245.1 Deltaproteobacteria bacterium ADurb.Bin026 | reverse complement strand
TGCTCTATGGGAGGATACTGCACGCAAATCACCAAAAAAGGCGAGAGTTTTCAACAATCTTGGATATGCGTATTATCTTGAAGGGCAATATGACAAGGCGAAGGGCTCTTATGTTAAAGCACTGCAGATAGAACCCGGTTTTGAATTAGCCCGTAACAACCTCTTGTTGTTGGAAAAGGCACATTGAGCTCGATTCTTGCGAAATTACAAAACTATGTAAAGCAACCAGCAGAAATGGGGGAGGGTTAAAAGGAGTAGGTAATTATGGACAAGACCACAAACAACAAAAGGTTATTTATAATTTTCTACACTATACTTGTTCTTACGTTATCTTCAGGGCTTTGTGGACAGGGAAATGCAGCGGGAGAAAAAAAGGATGATCGTGACGCTGTCCTGGTAAAACTTCAGGGTTCCCCAAAGTTTGTTAATACCCCGAATGATGTTGCCATTGCGAGGATGCTTCTTGGTGTCAAAAACGGTAGTTTAGGTCCTGAGGCATTTTTCAGAGGACTCAGCAACGCAGGAAGCAATATGAAGGATGTTATAAGGGTAAAGACAAACCTCCAAAATGAAGGTCTTGGGAGTGAATTTTTGGGTGAAAAATACAATGAAGGCGGCACCCCTGTTGAGAAAGGGCTTTTAAGTTGGAGAAAAAAACAAACAGAGCTTGCCATAAAGGAGATAATAAAAGGTAGGAACAGTAACTCAAGTGTTTTTATAGCATATGTGGGGAGTTGGGTGATCCAGCCTCCAGCGGCTTTAAAGTTTGAAGGCGATATAGATTTTAGTTTTGTTTCAAGAGATACAAATATCATTTCCGCACTAAAGGATGCCTTTGAGACAAAGATAAAAGAACTGACAGGGCTTTCTTCTCAGGCAATTGATTCGGTTTGTACAGCTCATGGCAAGGCTGGGCTTGAGGTCTATATAGGACAGCATGGAGCAGAATTTGCACTTTCACAGATGCGGATTGTGGACGAAGTCATATTTTCCGAGGGTGGGTTGAAGCGTCTTTCTGAAGACTCGGCTGCTGGTACTGTAAGAAGTGCACTTGGTGAGGCAGTGGAACGTGTAGTTAGAGAGTCTGAGCTTTATGCAGCAGATCCACGATTGCACCCATCTGGAAAATATAAAGCAGAACCTGGACTTTCTATGGAAAATCTCCGTCATTTTTATTCTGATATTGTGAAGGAAGGTATCTACAGTCCTGTCGATACGGTCATAAAGGCTTCAAAATATATGGCTCGTAGCAACAACGCACTAATGGAATATCTTAAGATGGGTTCTTCTGAACCCGATCTGAGTTTTTTAAGTGGCGAACTCGAAAGATTGAAAAAAGAATCAAAGGTTAGACAGATGGACCAAAAGATAAAGGCTTATTTCCAACAAAAATATGGCGCATTGCCCTTTTTGCACTTTGAGATGACAACGTCAAACACAGGAACAAGGTTGATTACAAGACCAAATAAAGAGATTATGGAAAGGTTTAACAAAGATTGTATTAGTGCAATGTGGAAAAACATAGAAACTGGATACGGTAAGCGCATCGATGATATCAAGAAGCAAGTCGACCACTTAAAAAAGATTGAGGGCAGTGAAACAACTAAAGAACAGGCCAAGCAGTTTGAGGATAGTTTGATAAGAGAGATAAACGACCTTGAAAAGATGGTTAGTTCGGAAATAAACGTATTAAAAGATGCAGGACTGACACATGATGGTGTTTTAAAGCTCCACGATGAGTTTAAAATGTTGGCTTCTGAGTTTAAAGAAGGAAGAGTCAAGGTTACTCCTGATATGATAATGGACAAACAATATCTAGAGGCACAGTTTAAGGCAAAGACAAGGCTTGGCCGCATGCTTGGCATTGCATATCTAATGAATAAGATAGGAAAAGCATTGGATATGGGTGATAAGGGAATAAGCACGATACACTTTTATCTTGATATACTCGACAATAAACTGCTTGGTGAATTAAGAGGCGATAATCCGGACTTTGACAGGTTTGTGACTGAATATAAAGAGGCAAAAACTATTAAGGATTCGCATGCAAAATTGTCTGCACTCAAGGGATTGAAGGGCACAATTGTAAGCGGAATACAGCAGGTTAACCGAAAATGCAACGAGGCTATACAATCTACCGCAGCAAGTCGGGGTGCTGTAAAGGGTCTTATTGCAATTGGATTGATCGATGAGGGGGTAGCATATCGTGATGCTTATTTGAAAAGCGGCTGGGGAGGACTTGCCACTGAGTTTTTTCGCAGACGTGTGCCTTTTGGTTCTACTGTGGAACAGGTATTTATGGGTAATTACCTATCAGCGGGTTGGGAGGTTGTTATCACGCTTGTTCCGCCTATTGGTCTTGCGCAGGCTGCGTATGGTATAGGCAGATATGCCCTTATTGATATGCCTGTGTCTTATTATTGGAGTGAACAGATAAGCGCTTTTGTTGATACGCTATATGCTACTTCTAAATTCAAGCTAATCGGTGTGGAGTCTTACGAAACCGCTAAAGTTGGAGTTTGGCGACTTGTTTCTGCGAAATACCAGGGGGGAGTTCTAAATGTAGAGCAGTTCACAGGATATAAACAGGAACATATCGAGGCAATGAGACAACAGTTAAATAAGCCTTCTTCACAGAGAGATTTGTCTATGAAAGCATATTATGGATTAACTGACAGGGTTTTTATTGACAAAATGTTGCAACGTAATATTGCTGCAACCGATCCGGCCCTCAATCTCATACAACAGATGATGAGCAATGAGTATGTTGGAACAAAGCTTATGCAGCATTATGGGGATATCTATAAGTTAAGATGGGAAGAAGCAAAACTGAATTTTGTCTTGAACATGATTCACCAACTTGAGTCGAGAAAGGCCATTGATGATGCCCTTGCTAGAGGGATGTTGCCGGAATTGTTCGCTGAATTAAATAAGATTGCAAAGGCGCTGAAGATTGAGGTGTTGCTCGAGAAGGAAATGGATAAAGAACTTGACACGAACAATTTAAAGGCTATCTTTAAATGGCTCTGGAACGTGAAGCGCGATCTGTTCAGCGAGGGACAGATGCAGAGCGATTATGAAAAGGCAGGAGAGATTGTTAAAAAATATCTCGATGCATACAAGATTGTATATGAGGCAAGGCAAGAATCTGAAAAGATCTTTTCCTCAGGCAATCCAAGTGAACATGGAGTAAGGATATTGACAGGGACAGACTTTCTGATAGCAAAACCCGAAGAGGATAAGAGGACTGCGGTTCAGTATTACCAGTTTGTAACAAATATAAGAAATACCGTTGAGAAACAGCTTCTTGAAATAAAGGCTATTTGTATGCCAAACGCTAAGCTTGATAGCGAATATGATAAAAAGACCCTGGATTATGTTATTCGCAATAATGTATGGCAGGGACTCTGGAGTTTGCTGTTCAAAAAGGATAATACCCTTTATGCTTCGGCTCCGGGTTGGGCAAAGGAGCACTATACACAGAGTATAGCTGCTGTTACAGCATTCAGGGAATATTATTCTAAAAATTGTGTATTGATTAATATTGAAGGTGAGCCCGCACCCCCTTATTCGATTGGACAGGATTTAAAGCTTAAGGGAGTGGCAAAATTTAACACACCTCTCAAGGAACAGCCTGTATTGCGTTATGTATGGAGCGATTTACAGGGTTCTCTTCGCTATTCCGAACAGTCAGACACATTGAAGATTAACACCTCTGCTGCCGGAACATTTGGTGTTAAATTAGAAGTATTAAGATTTGAAAAAGACAAGTGGGAAAGGCTTGGCGAAGCATCGTATAGATTTACCATCCAAAAAGCCAACTTGAAGATATCTGCACCTGATAAGGCTTTTGTGGGTCAGAAGGTTACATATAGGGCTGTTGTAGATGTGAATCCAACATTAAAATCTGCATTGAAATACTCATGGTCATACGAAGGGCAGACAAAGGCATTTAGTCATGCAGAGTGGTTTGATTTGCAGTTAGATAAACCCGAAACAATAACGGTAAACCTTGTCGTATATCAGGTCATCAAAGGAAAATCCATACTGGTAGGTGATGCTAAACATCGGATGATAGTGGAATACCCCACTTCATCGGTTTACATCGATGGCCCCAAACGCACAATGATAGGACAGGATGTAACACTTAGGGCAGCAGTAAGGCCACTCGATGAAAAGGCCCAGATAACATTCTTATGGTATCAGGATAACCAAAAATTAAGCGGGAATAACAGTGTTCAGGTTATTAAATCGCCAAAACAGGGTAGTTATACTATCAAAGCAGAAGCATACCAGGCAATATCAGGGAAATGGCATAAACTTGGAGAGGCGATATATCCACTTGAGGTGCAGCAACCCTATGCGTATATATATATCAGCGCTTCTAAAGATAGGATTAAGGCTGGAGAGTCAATAACGCTTAACGGTATGGTTTCAGAAACCAATGTGATGAATCAGGGGTTGTTTATTTTTAAATGGCTGGTAAATGGTCAGGCAAGAAGCACTGGCAGCTTATTCAATTTCACCGGAGGAACACCTGGAAGATACGAAATAGCACTGGAACTTTGGATGAAAGATAATGTACAGCAGACAAAACTCGCCCAAACAAGCCGCTTTGTTACTGTGGATGAAACCCCGAAAAAGCCTGTTGTTGATAAAACCGGGAAACCTGATGCACCTAAACCCCCACCTAAAAAATATGAGCAACTAACAGATAAAGAAAAACAAAATGTGCTTAATTGTCTTTGCCAGTGTAATACCACAGCAGTACCGGGTGTCGTTGCAACATTTTATGACCCGAAGCCGAGAGATACTTCACCTCATTGTGCAAAACCATCAAATGGACCTTGCGTAAATCAAGGATTTGGGTGTTGGAGACATTTTCCTATAAATACCGGTGATTGTGCGAAAAGATGTTATGACAGATATAATGTGGGATCAGTGCCAGATGCTGCAGTAAACCTTGGCAAATGAACAGATAAAAATAAAATTTTGTTGGATATTTAGCAAAGTCTAAATTGATGTAGGAGGAGCAGAACATGCTTAGAAAAAATGCAGTTAATGTTTTAATTTCCTTTATCCTGCTTTTGTCCTTTGCTTTTTTAATATTGACGGTTGCCGAAGGATCGATGCCTGTTGAAAAGATACTTGATGGTTGTGTCATAGGGGGCAGATTTTTCAGCGTTTATAAAGACTCTCAGACAAGTGTGCCTTCAAAGGCATATCCCATACGTATCGAAAATGACATCGATCTTTCTTTCTTCGAAGGTAAGGCTGTATCGATTTCTGGTAGTTTATTGCCCGGAGATAGGTTTTTCATGAAAAAGGGCGATATGCCTAAAGTTGTTGACGATGTCTGTGGCAATGATTACATGAAGGTCATCAAAAAAGAACTTATTATGGAGTATAGGGTTGCGGGTTATATGGAGGCAAAGAAAAACAACTTCGAAGAGGCGCTCAAATTGGTTAATTGGGCACTTGAAATGGACAAAACTCTTTGCGATACCTTCATTTCACGTGCTCAAATCTATTGTCTCAAAGGTGATTTTGTTTCGGGTATGGCAGATATCAAAGCTATAAAAAATGGTGTTTGTATTGCTGGACCGCAGGGTCATAACTTTATAATACTGGAGGAGATAGGACTAACGCTCGAAAAATCTGAAAGGAACAGCGATGCCTTAGAGGTGTACAAACTTGGTTTGGCTGCCTGCCAATCTGATATGTGTATTGAGGCGATGAATAAAAATATCAGTAAATTAAATCAAAGATAATGTTAACCAAAAATAATTGTCCTTGGTCAGCTTTTGATCCACAAGGCACCGGATTTTCTTCAAGGAGGAACTGCCGAAATCAGACAATGGCTCGTTTACGATATATAGGCAAATCATGTATAATAATTCTTGTTTTTTGTATTTAAAAAACAAAACATTTATAAATGCCCATTTACTTAAAAAAAGACTGGTAGAAGTTGATACCACTATAGATTTTGAATACAAGAATAATTTTTTAAACATTGGAGAAGAATAGCATGGCTAAAGAGAGAAGATATGGGCGCAACCTTTATATTTTCATTTTCTATTCTTGCCCATTCCCAATAGGCTTTTATTGTGCCATGGAAGGCAAGTATAGATGTCTCAGGCACCATTCATAATATTATTCTCTATCTTTTTTTGCCGCACAAACATAACCAGTGCAACATGGTGAAACATTGGTAAAAGAAAATGGATATGCGCTTTTTGAAGGAAACACAGGTAGAATGTAAAAAATAAAGGGCATCTCTGTCCTGTGTCATGATCCCATTGTTATCCAAAAATATAGTTGCTGACTTGACAGAACTTGGCATTGATAATACAATTAATATTTTCAAGGGAGGTGAATATAATGCCATCAACACCAAAGATCATCCCTATTTCCAATCTCAGAGAAAACGCCAGCGACATAGTCAAGGATGTTTCAACAACCAGGCAACCGGTTTTCATTACTCGGCGAGGACGTGCAGCGGTTGTCATGGTGAGCATGGAGACGTACGAAGAGACTCAACGCGAGCTTGACATATTAAGGCTACTTGCAAAAGGAGAGAAAGAGATAGAGGCCGGAGTCGGTTACGACTTGGATGAAGTTTTGAGAGAGGCCGAACGCTTTCTTGAGGTAACAAAACGGTGAAGGTTCGTTTTACACCCACAGGACGAATGCATTTTCTTGACGCTATTGCTTACATTTTCCGTGATAATCCTTCCGCTGCGGTAAAATTCCGCGAGAAGGCAGAAAAAGTACTTTCACGGCTAAAGACATATCCAGAATCAGGAAGGCTCATTCCTGAGTTCCCCGACCTTCCTTTTCGTGAAGTTATTGTGAGACCGTATCGGTTTTTCTATAAGATTAAGAATGATACTGTCTGGGTAATAGCCGTGTGGCACAGTTCACAGTTGCCTGAAGAACCACAAGAACATGGCTAAAGAGAGAAGATATGGACACACCTTTATATTTTCATTTTCTATTCTTGCCCATTCCCAATAGGCTTTTATTATGCCATGGAAGGCAAGTATAGATATCTCAGGCACCATTTATAATATTATTCTCTATCTTTTTTTGCCGCACAAACATAACCAGTACAACATGGTGAAACATTGGTAAAAGAAAATGGATATGCGCTTTTTGAAGGAAATACAGGTAGAATGTAAAAAATAAAGGGCATCTACATCATATGTCTACTGGGAAAATTGAGGCCGCAAGTGTTTTTTAACTATTGATCGAACATATGCGGCTTCAATTTTAGTTTTTACTTAAAATAAATTTAATCAACAGCTATCATAACATTTGTTGCCTTGATGACGGCATACACATCTTTACCCGGCGTAAGTCCTAAACTATCTGTTGACGTTTTTGTGATAATCGAAACCACTTCTGCACCGCCTGGAATCTCGATTACAACCTCTGAATTAACTGCGCCCGGTGTGACGCTTTTAATTTTGCCCTTTAATACGTTCCTTGCACTTATCTTCATAAACCGTTACCTCCCTTTTTGGATGATATTATTTATAATAGTAATAAAAAAGGTTATTGTCAATTTTAGACATTTGCACGGGAAATTGCCCTGAACTATTTTGTAACTATTTGATATGTATAATGGTGAGCATTTTTCAAGAAGATCGCCCTATGACAGACAGATTCGCCCACCTGTTATTTCCCGATGCAGAAGCGTTGGAAGATTTCGTCGAGAATGTCATCTGGACAGGTTTCACCAGTGATTTCACCGAGATAAAAGAGTGCATTGTTAAGGGCATATGCTATGACTTCAAGCGGCATATCTATTTTAATCAGTCGCGTTGCTTCCTCTATTTCTTCTAATGACATTTTAAGTGCATTTCTGTGTCGTTCGTTTGTAATGAAGGCGCCAGGGCTTTTCATCCCCTTTTCCATAAGTTTCTCATATATGTTGTCTTTTAGCTGTTCAAGTCCTACATCTTTTAATATAGATATCTCGTTCCAATCAAGACATCTCGAACTGAGTTCATGAGTATCAAGTCTTTGTGGCAGATCAATTTTATTAACTGCAACTATTTTCCTTTTTGAAATGATACGTTTATAGATATTTTTATCTTCATTGGTGAATTGGCTTGAGTTGTCAAGAAGCCAGATAACAAGGTCTGCATCAGGAATCCTTTGCCTTGTCTTCTCAATTCCCGCACTTTCAACTATGTCAATCGGGTTCCTTAGCCCTGCGGTATCGATGATCTTTATCTTTATGCCTTTGATGTGTATTGAATCTTCAACAAGGTCTCTGGTTGTACCGGGAATGGGGGTAACGATTGCCTTTTCTTTGAGTATCAGCGCATTCAATAGGCTTGATTTCCCGACATTGGGTTTGCCGAGGATGAGTACTTCGAAACCCTGCTTAACCGCTTTGCCTTCATAATATGAATTAATCAGCTTTTTTATAAGATGTTTTGTTTGTTTGAGTATTGGAAATATGTTTTTTATATCGACATCAATGTCCTCTTCGGGGAAATCGATAAGGGCTTCAACCTCAACAACCGCCTTTTTGATGTTTAATTTGATTAAATTAAGCTTTTCAGACAATCTTCCGCTGAGATGCCCTATTGCATTTTGTAGCTCTTCATCTGTTTCGCTCTGTATAATATCAAGAACAGATTCAGCCTGTATCAGGTCTATTCTGCCGTTGAGGAACGCCCTTTTTGTGAATTCGCCTGGTTCGGCAAGTCTTGCGCCATGCTCCATCATTAAGTTGAGTATGTTTTTTTGTGTTGCATAGCCGCCATGGGCATAGACCTCAACGATGTCCTCTTTCGTGTAGGTATGTGGTGCACCCATAAAGACAACAAAGACCTCGTCGATATCCTTGTTATTCTTTGGATCTACGATATTGCCGAGATAAAGTCTGCGGGAAAGAAATGTTTTACGTTTTTTTTTAGGTACGAAGATATCCTTTAAAACTGAATGGGCGAGGTGCCCGCTCATCCTTATTATGCCTATCCCCCCTTCACCGGGAGGTGTAGAGATGGCGCATATAGTGTCAGCGGTTTCCATTCACGAACTTGCGGTTTCCATTCGTAATCCTGTTTAGTGAGATAACCACCTTTTTTGTATGCCCTTCACCTTCACTTTTTGTTTTGATATTTCTGTTATGTTTGAAAAGGGTGTGAATAACCCTTCTTTCATAAGGATTTAAGGGGTCAGTCTTCAGTGGTCTTCCAGTTCTTTTTACCCTATCGGCGAGTCTTTTAGCCATGACTGTTAGGCTTTTTTTTCGTTTTTCACGATAGCCGTTTATATCGATAAGTAACTTCAAGCCCTGCTTGTATCTTTTCGCAATTGCAAGGCGAAGCATGTATTGTAAGGACTCCAGAACATCCCCTTCTTTTCCAATAAAGATATCTCCGTGGTCAGATTGAACGAGAAATGTGAGTCTGTCTTTTGTTTTTGTTGCCCTTACGCTAAAGGATAGACCTACAAATTTTGAAACTTCTTCGAGAAATCTTTTACCGTACTCTTCAGGCTCTTCAACATTTTCAGTAACCTCTAGTTTTTCAACAGTTTCTGGCATCGCAGTTGTTTTCAAACGTGCGGTTATCCTTATCTTTTTGCTGCCGAGCAGGCCAAGAATGCCTTTTGTGTCAACCTCCTTTACATCTATGTCGAGGTCTTTTTCTTCTGCATTCAGTTCCAGAGATGCCTTTTTTATTGCCTCTTCATATGTTTTACCTTCTATTTCTATAAAATCCATGGTGCCCCCTCAAGAGACTTTTTTATTGATGTAATATTGTTGTCCGATAGAAATGACATTATTTACAAGCCAATACAGAACAAGACCTGACGGGAAACCCCAAAATAGGAAGGTAAAAAAGATGGGCATAAAAAGCATCATCTTCTCCTGCATGGGGTCTACACTGGTTGGGGTCATCTTCTGTTGAATCATCTGGGTAATACCCATTATCAATGGAAGTATCCTTATTGGTATTGTGAAACCCATTACCGTGAATGAAAACAGGTCTTCAGGTGCGGAAAGGTCGTTAATCCAGAACATAAAAGGTGCATGCCTTAGCTCGATTGCACCTGAAAGTGCCTTGTATAAGGCGAAAAACACTGGTATCTGGATGATCATCGGAAGGCATCCACCCATAGGGTTGACACCTTTTCTCTTATAAATCTCCATCATTTCCTGGTTCAATTTTTGTTTATCATCCTTGTACTTTTCCTTTAGCTTTGCTATCTGAGGCTGAAGTTTTTGCATTTCTTTCATTGATTTGTAACTCTTCACGCTCAGAGGATAGAAAATGATTTTGATGAGTATTGTAAGAAGGATGATATCTATGCCGTAATTATGAGTGACCTTGTTAGAAAGATTAAGCCCCATGATAAGTGGTTTTGCGATGACATCAAACCATCCGAAGTCGACTATCTTTTCGGCTTTTACATTTAGCCCTGCAAGTATATCAGATTTTTTTGGGCCGAAATATAGTTTCGCCGAAAGAACCGGTTTATCCATAGACAACCTAAGTATCGGCAGGCTTTCGTTTGACTTTGGATCTTGTTTCAAAATGGTGAGTGGAGATAGTGATGACTCCTGCGGAATGTAGATAAACGCAAAAAAACCATCATCAAGACCTGCATATTTAAAATCTTTTGGTATTTCGATTTCTTTTTCGAGCTTTTCAATCTGTTCAAATTTTTTACCGTTAAAATAAAATGGTCCTTTAAAGGTGTAATTTGACTCCTTTTTTCCGGTAATCATGACAAGATCGACCGATGTTTTGTCGTTTTCTGACGATTCAACTTCAACATCCATGTCTATTGCGTATGAATCAGGATAAAATCTATACTTTTTGATTACCCTGGTACCATTTGTCAATGTTCCCGTGAAGACGAGGGTATCTTCTTTGTTGGTTACATATAAATTTGTTTTGTCTGGTTTAAATACTGCACCGTCATCTACGATTTCATTTTGTATTCTTTTGAAAACCTTTGGTGTAAAGATGTATGGCATTATGTTTTCGACCATCTCTTTTTCTTTGCTGTCTTTTACGGTTTCCTTATAATTTTTTAGTTTCACGCTTTTAATGCCGCCGCCCACGTCAAGAAAGGTTATTTTCAAAAGTGGTGTCTCTACAAAAATTTCTTTCGTCTCTGTGACTGGTTTAGTTAAGGGTCTTTTTGTAGGTTCACCTTTTAGAGGTTTGACTTTTATACCTTTTTGAACTTCCTGAATGGTGGATTGAGCCTTTTGCTGTTCCTGGTCTTTTGTTTGAACCTGTTCTGTCTTTTGTTGCGATACATCAGGTTGCTGTGATTTGGGTGTAAAATACATTTGAAAAACAAATAAGATGGCGATTGTCAAAACCAGTGCTATAATGGTACGTTTTTCCATTCAGTTCCTCCGCTATTTTACCGGGTCATATCCGCCCGAATGCAAGGGGTTGCATTTTAATATCCTTTTAAGGCCATTCAGCGTACCCATGATAATGCCTTTCTTTTCAATCGATTCCTTCATGTAACAAGAGCAGGTAGGATAAAATCTGCACTCAGTTGGGACGAACGGAGATATATATGTGATGTAAATATCTATTAATAAAATGACAATCTTCTTCATTATTGGATGTTCCTGCTTAACAGACAATGAAGTTCCTGAAATGTAACCTCATGTGTCAGTTTTTGCGGCAGTGTTTTTATTCTTATAAGATGGTTTTTGTTGTCATTAAATAAATATTTATTTAACCTAAAAAATTCCCTTGCAAGACGTTTCATCTTATTTCGTTTGACCGCACACCCTGCTGCCTTCTTTATGCTTACCCCTAATCTTTTTATGCCCGTATTATTGTTATGTAAAAGAAGGATAAAATGGTCTGTTTCCCTGTACTTTTTCCATTTTATACCCTGAAAATCCTTTTTATTCAACCTTTCTTTTTTAGTGAAAGTGAATTCCATGACATTCATCTGTCTGTCAACAACTGTAAGTGACCAGCGATTATTAAATTAGCTTTGATTTGTTTGTCTTATTTAAAAATAGAGATCACTAAAATTAGAACTAAACAGACAGTTGTTTTCTTCCTTTTGCCCTTCTTCTTCTAATAACATCTCTTCCGGATGCAGTTCTCATTCTCACAAGAAAGCCATGTGTTCTCTTTCTGCTTTTGTTGTGAGGCTGGTAAGTCCTTTTCATTATGTCACCTCTTAATTATTTCAAGGTATTACTTAAACATAAAAAGACTGTAAGTGTCAATAACAAGTGTGGTATCTGTAGGGATTGTTTAAATCCTTGATTTTTTGAACAAACCCATGTAAAATTCACAAAATTAACCTCGATTTTTTAATTTTCAAAAGGAGTTTACATGAAAAAGTATGAGTCGGATAATATTAGAAACGTTGGTATATTTTCACATGGAGGAGAAGGGAAGACATCTATTGTTGAGGCTATGCTTTTTCTTTCAGGTGAAAACAATAGGCTCGGAAGGGTTGATGATGGTACCTCTTTGATGGACTATGAGTCCGAGGAGGTTGAAAGAAAGATCACTATTTCTTCATCACTCGCATGTTTTGAGTGGGGAAAAAACAAGTTCAATTTTATAGATACGCCCGGCGATGACAATTTCATTTTCGATGCCAAATTATGTATGCGTGTACTCGATGCGGCAGTGATTGTGGTTAGCGCAGTTTCAGGCGTTAAAGTGGGAACCGAAAAGGTATGGCAGTACGCAAACGAGTTTTCAATACCTGTGTGTATCTTTATTAATAAACTTGACAGGGAGAGGGCTGATTTTGAAAGAACTGTAGAAGATGTGCAGAAAAATTTTACCGATACAAACCCTTTGGTTATACAATTTCCGATGGGCAAAGAGGAATCGTTAAGGGGCGTTGTAGACCTTCTATCAATGAAGGCTTATGTTTATAAAGATGATGGTTCCGGAGGTTTCGACCGCATCGATATACCTTCTGAGTTTCAGGCTGAAGCAAATAAATACAGAGAAAAACTTGTTGAGATTGCTGTTGAAATGGATGATGAAGTAATGGAACGCTATCTTAATGGAGATGAGATAAAGGAAGAAGAAATAGAGAAATGTCTGAAGGACGGTATTTGGACAAGGCGTATTGCACCGATTATGTGTGGTTCTGCGGCAAAAAACATAGGTATCAATACACTTTTGGATAATATTGTAAGGTGTTTTCCACCCCCTACATACAAGAACGAAGTTGAAGGATTGGATCCAAAGACGGGAAATACGTTGAAGAGAAAAATAAAATCAGATGAACCTTTTAGTGCATTCGTGTTCAAAACCATTACCGATCCCTTTGCTGGCAAGCTAACATTGTTTAAGATCTATTCCGGTGAAATACATCCTGATATGACAGTCCTGAATGTTTCAAAAGATGAAAAAGAGAGAATAGGGCAGATATTCTTTCTTGTTGGAAAAAAGCAAAAATCGGCTGGGTTTGCTTCGGCTGGTGACATTGCTGTTCTGTCAAAACTGAAGGACGTTGGAACAGGTGATACATTGTGTGATGAGAAGAACCCAATCAAATATAAAGAGGTTTCTATTTCACAGCCTGTGATTTCCTTTTCCCTTCAGCCAAAGGCAAAAGGAGATGAGGATAAGCTTAACACCTCTCTTGCCAGACTGATAGAAGAAGATCAGACGATAAAATATTCAAGGGATGAACAAACCAAGGAGTTTATCCTTTCCGGTATGGGACAGGTGCATATCGAGGTTGTTGTAGAAAAGATGAAGAGAAAGTTTGGTGTTGAAGTAGACCTGAAAGAGCCGAAAGTACCTTATAAAGAAACAATCAAGGGAACTACAAAGGTTCAGGGGAAATATAAAAAGCAGTCGGGTGGCAAGGGACAGTACGGTGATACCTGGCTCGAAATTGGACCTTTACCAAGGGGTGAAGGTTTTGAATTTGTTGATAAGATTGTGGGTGGTGCAATTCCAAGACAATACATACCTGCGGTTGAAAAGGGTATTGTTGAGGCGATGCCGCAGGGCATTCTTGCCGGCTACCCTGTAACAGATGTTCGTGTTATGCTTTATGACGGTTCATATCACGATGTTGACTCTTCGGAAATGGCCTTTAAGATAGCCGCTTCGATGGGTTTTAAAAAGGGTCTGGAGCAATGCAATCCTACTCTACTCGAACCTATAATGAGGATTGAAGTTATTGTGCCTGATGAATTTATGGGTGATATTATGGGTGATATGAACTCCCGAAGAGGAAAGATCATCGGAGTTGAATCAAAAGGCAGTAATCAGGTGGTAAAAGCTGCAGTTCCAATGGCGGAGATTTTAAAATATGCCCCTGACCTTCGTTCTATGACGGGCGGAAGGGGTTCGTTTATGGTTGAGTTTTCCCATTATGAGGAAGTTCCTGCACATATAGCGCCGAAGATAATAGAGCAAGTAAAGAAGGAAAAAGAACAGGAAAAGTAAAAAAAGGGTTTTAGGGGCAAGAGGTAGAAAGTTCAAAGGCTAATGCCGTCCTTGCCCCTTTTTTATTATGAGAGCGGTTGTTCAGAGGGTCAAAAACGCATCTGTAGAGGTCGACGGCAAAGTAGTTGGAAGTATAAACCGTGGACTGATGGTGCTTCTTGGGATAGGCAGGGACGACACCGTCAGGGATGTCCAATGGATGGTTGATAAAATCATTAACCTCAGGATATTCGAGAAAGAAACCGGTAAACTTGATGAATCGCTGCTCGACATACAAGGTGAGTTGCTCATTGTATCGCAATTCACGCTTTATGGAGATTGCTCCAAAGGTAGGAGGCCGTCTTTTACAAGTGCTATGGGTGCAGAAGATGCCAGGAGAATGTTTGAGATATTTGTTGAAGCGGCGAAAAAAGATGTAAAAAGGGTGGAAACCGGTATATTTCAAGCATCTATGAACATATCCCTTGTCAACGAGGGCCCGGTTACATTGATAATAGAGTCTAAATCATAAAGATATAAAGAAACTTAACCAAAAAAATTTTTTAACCTACCCTTAAAAACCCACGCTTTTTAAAAAATATTTATAAATAACTTGACCGATTCTACGCACTATAGTATTAAGATATTGAATAAATTAAAATCTTTAAAAAGGGCAAAATATGTCTGATTCTAAAAAGAAAAAAGCGCCTAACATAGATATTTTTAGGGCATGGTGCAAGGCTTGCGGGATATGTGTTGCATTTTGTCCAGCAGGTGTTCTCGCTCGCGACGAGGGGGGCTACCCATACGTAAAAGAACCTGACAAATGTATCAGTTGTGGTTGGTGTGAGATGAGATGCCCTGATTTTGCAATAACCGTTTACAATAAAGATAAGAAAAGAAATTTTGAAAATGACTATCCCGAGGAAAGACAGGGAAAATAATCGCAGGAGATAAAGATTGAAGAAAAAGACAAAAAAGGAGCTGCTGCTTCAGGGCAATGAGGCCATAGTAGAGGGGGCTTTACGTGCCGGTTGTCGTTTCTTTGCGGGTTATCCCATAACTCCGGCCACCGAGATATCAGAACTACTCTCTGTAAGGCTTCCACAGGTGGATGGAACGTTCATACAGATGGAGGATGAGATAGCAAGCATGGGTGCCATTATAGGCGCATCTCTTGCCGGCGCAAAGTCCATGACTGCGACGAGCGGTCCTGGATTTTCTCTCATGCAGGAGAACCTTGGTTATGCAGTCATTGCAGAGGTACCTTGTGTCATTGTTGATGCAATGCGTGGTGGACCAAGCACTGGTCTTCCCACTTTTCCGTCGCAAAGCGATGTCATGCAGGCAAGATGGGGTACCCATGGCGACCATCCCATTATCGTGTTGTGCCCATCCACAGTGAGGGAGTGTTATGATATTACGATAAGGGCCTTTAATATGGCAGAAAAATTTAGAACTCCGGTTATCATACTCGTCGATGAAGTGGTAGCTCATATGAGGGAGAAGATATCCATCGATGAAGACGAGGACATAGAGATATTTAACAGAGTTAAACCTACGGTGCCCCCAGAGTGGTATATACCATATGAAGATACCCCGAGGGGTGTTCCTGCGATGGCAAATTTTGGTGATGGATACCGTTATCATGTGACAGGTCTTACGCATGATATAAGGGGTTTTCCAACATCGAGACCAGATGAGATTGACCCTTTCATAAGGCGTTTGTTCAGAAAGATAAGCCAGCATTTTGCCGAGTTGCACATGGGAGAGTTTTTTGAGACGGATGATGCTGAAATCACTATTATTGCCTATGGGTGTGTGGCAAGATCCGCAAAAAGGGCAGCGAGGGACGCGAGAGAAAGGGGTCTGAAAGTTGGTGCACTGAAACTTAATACTATATGGCCATTTATGAGAACTCCAGTTGAAAAGGTGCTCCAGACATCAAAGATAATCATTGTACCAGAGATGAACATGGGGCAGATATCAAGAGAGGTAAAAAGGGTAAATAAAACCGATGCAAAGGTGTTTACGATAAACAAGGTTGATGGTACAATTATCACCCCCGAAGAAATATTGAGAAAGATCAAGGAGG
Source organism: Deltaproteobacteria bacterium ADurb.Bin026 (assembly GCA_002071245.1). Classification (GTDB taxonomy): domain Bacteria; phylum Desulfobacterota; class Syntrophorhabdia; order Syntrophorhabdales; family Syntrophorhabdaceae; genus MWEV01. The sequence continues at coordinate 5,633 of MWEV01000296.1, read as the reverse complement.
TACGCTGATGGCTGAGGTGACCAAATTGATCCATAAATATTTGAGACATGACAAGAAATTTCCGCATGTCTGGTGTCCCGGTTGCGGTATCGGAATTATGCTTGGTTCTTTGATCAGGGCTATAGATGAATGTGGATATAACAAGGACGAGATTGTGCTTGTCTCTGGTATTGGGTGTACCGGAAGGATGCCTGTATATGTTGACTTCAACACGCTGCATACGACACATGGAAGGGCACTTACTTTTGCAACCGGTATAAAATTAGCAAATCCTGCCCTGAAAGTGATTGTCGTTATGGGCGACGGAGATGCCGTGGCTATTGGCGGAAACCACTTTATCCATGCTGCAAGAAGGAATGTTGATATTTCGACTGTCATACTGAACAACAGCGTGTATGGTATGACAGGGGGTCAGTACTCGCCGACAACACCGTATGGCATGAAAACCACAACATCTCCCTATTCAAATGTCGAACAATCTTTCAATATATCCGAACTAGCGGTTGCTGCTGGTGCAGTGTTTGTGGCACGTGGCACGGTATATCATGCGAAGATGTTGGATGGTCTTATGGAAATGACATTCAAAAAAAAGGGTTTCTCTGTGATTGAGGTCATAGGTCATTGCCATACACAGTATGGGAAATTAAATAGAATGGGCTCTGCTGTTGAAATGATGAAGTGGCAGAAAGAACACGCAGTTACAGTTGAAAAAGCTACCCAGATGAAGGATGATGAATTAAAAGATAAGTTCAGGATTGGTGTTTTGGTTGATAAGGAATTGCCTGTTTTTCATGAAGAGTACGAAAAGATAAGAAGGTGGGCCAAAGAGGCAAAATGATGCAAAATCGAAACAGGATAAGGGCAGCGCATAGTTGATAGAAAGGGTTTTAAAATTAGAGGGTTGGGTGAACATCGATAAATCGAGCCTTATAGCTATCTAATATTAAAGGATTAAGACATGAGTTTTCGATATGACATACGTTTGAGCGGTTCTGGAGGGCAGGGTTTGATTCTTATGGGGATTATCCTTGCTGAGGCAATTGGTATTTACGATGGTAAATTCGTTAGCCAAACGCAAAGCTATGGGCCTGAGGCGAGAGGCGGTTCCAGCAAGGCAGAGGTTGTTTTAAGCGACACAGAGATTGATTATCCCAAGGCAATGAGTCTTGACTTGCTCCTTGCCATGAATCAAAAATCGTGTGACGACTATTATATGGACCTCAAGAATGATGGTATCCTTATTGTTGATTCGACATTTGTCAATCAAGTACCCATACAAAAGGCTTTTAGAATTCCATTCACAAGGATTGCCCGCGAGAACCTGAAACGTGAGATGGTAGCAAATATCGTAGCACTCGGGGCGATAGCTAAACTTACCACAATAGTTACACCGAAGGCAATCGAAGCGGCTGTGATGGCGAGAGTACCAAAAGGAACAGAAAAACTGAACCGTGATGCACTTAAGGCAGGAATGAATGCTGCGATGAAGGCTCAAAAGGCATCCGTACCTCAAATGCTGAGTGAGCGGGTAGATGAAGATACATGAATTTCAGGCTAAACAACTCCTCGGTGCTTACAATATCCCCATCCCTAAAGGCTATGTAATAACATCTTCGGAAGAAATACCAAAAGCAGTTGAGAATGTTGGCGGCTTTCCTGTCGTTGTCAAGGCGCAGATTCACGCAGGAGCGAGAGGCAAGGGCGGCGGCATAAAGATAGTAAACAACCTCGATGAGGCCCAAAATGCTACGTCTGGACTTCTTGGTAAAAGACTCGTTACACCGCAAACCGGCGAAGAGGGAAAACCTGTAAATCATCTGCTTTTTGAAGAGGCGCTTCAGGTCTCTAAAGAACTCTATCTTGGTATTACTGTTGACAGGGTGAACGCATGTGTCAGTTTGTTGGCGAGCGTCGAAGGCGGCATGGAGATTGAAAGGATTGCAGTTGAATCGCCTAAAAAACTCTTCAAAGAGAATATCGATCCTGGAATAGGTTTAAGACCTTTCCATGCAAACAGGATATGTTTTTCATTGGGTCTTGATGTATCTCTTTTGCGAAAGATGAGCGGTATCATATTAAGTCTGTACCGTCTTTTCATAGATAAGGATTGTTCTCTTGCAGAGATAAACCCGCTTGTAATTACAGAAAAAGGCGATGTTGTTGCGCTTGATGCAAAGATAAACATCGATGATAATGCACTTTACAGACATTCTGATTTTCAATCTTTGAGGGATATGGACCAGGAGAACCCGCTTGAGGTGGAGGCTTCGAAATACAATCTCAATTATATCAAACTTAAAGGTAATGTAGGGTGTATGGTAAACGGTGCTGGTCTTGCGATGGCAACGATGGATTTGATAAAGCATGTAGGTGCGTCCCCAGCAAATTTTCTTGATGTTGGTGGAGGAGCTACATCCCAGATGATTGCAGAAGGTCTTAAGATACTGCTTTTTGACGTTGATGTTAAGGTGATATTCATAAATATTTTTGGTGGCATTCTGCGTTGTGACACGCTTGCCAAGGGTGTTGTTGAGGCTGCGAGACAACTCGATATAAAATTGCCTATGGTTATCAGGTTGGAAGGGACAAACGTTGAGACAGGACGTCGGATATTTGCAGAATCCGGCCTTTCATTTGCCGTAGCAAACGGGATGGGTGATGCGGCTAAAAAGGTGGCAGAGGCGTTGAATGAGTAGCAATTTGTGATGTGAGACATTGGTTAATGGAAGCTGGATTATTATATACTGAATTAGATGATTTCCTGAAGTTTATTGCGTATAACATAAACATCGAGATAGTTGCTTTCGGCCATGAACTACCAGTTAAGACCAGGCGAATCACGAGGAGCAGATGAGCATTATAGTTGACCAAAATACCAAAGTGCTTGTACAAGGTATAACCGGTAACGAGGGCGCATTTCATACAAGACAGATGTTGGATTATGGAACCAACGTGGTTGCGGGGGTTACGCCCGGTAAAGGTTCGCAGAAATTTGATGGTATTCCGATATTTAACACGGTTGTGGCTGCTGTAAACGAAACAGGCGCTAATGCATCTGCCATTTTTGTGCCTCCTGCCTTTGCAGCCGATGCTGTCCTTGAGGCGGTAGAAGCTGGCATAGAGATTGTTGTATGTCTTACAGAAGGAATACCAACTATAGATATGATTACCGTAAGACATTACATGAAGGACAAAAATGCTGTGCTAATTGGCCCTAATACCCCGGGCATTATATCACCAGGAAAGTGTAAGATAGGCGTAATGGCAGGCTATATCCATAAAGAAGGTAACGTTGGAATCATTTCGAGGAGCGGCACATTAACCTATGAAGTGGTTGACCAGCTTACAAAGATAGGAATCGGTCAGTCGACATGCATTGGAATAGGAGGCGATCCGATTATCGGCCTCAAGTATGTGGATCTTCTCGAGATGTTCGAAAAGGATAACGGGACTGATGCCGTAGTAATCATTGGGGAGATCGGTGGTCAGGCAGAGGAACAGGCTGCTGCTTATTTCAAGGAAAATATGAAAAAACCTGTTGTAGCGTTTATTGCAGGTGTGACAGCTCCTCCAGGAAGACGCATGGGTCATGCAGGCGCTATAGTCTCAGGCGGAGTAGGGGACGCTGCCACAAAGATTAAGACGCTCGAAGCGGCAGGTATCAGGGTTGTGAAAAATCCATCTGATATTGGTAAAACTGTATCTGATGTGCTTTTTTGATCAATACCCTGATTTTTATTTAATATCGGTCAGTTCAATCTTTTGGTCGTCAATAAATACTAATGGTTTGCCTTTAGTGCTACCTGGTCTTCTATCGGTTATTATAATCTCTCTTGTTTCTTTTCTTCGTTCCGCATATATAACCCCTTGTACTGACAGAGAAGACAATCCTTCTATGATTTCGTCTGCTTCTGTCCGCATTCCGCAGCCCTCGCTTATCGCTAAAACAAGCCTATGGACAGTATCGTTTTCTCGGTCGGTGTAAAGAAAACCATTTTTTCCTTCGATGTGAAGGGAGTTGCCGTGTATATATGAATTAAATAAAATCTTGAATTCAACACCATTTTCGATCACTCTGTAGATATTTGCTGTGCCTGATGTACCTATTTCCTTAGTGGGCACTTGGCTGTCAAGTTTAATTATCCTGATTTCCATTGTTTACCTCTAAAAACATTTTTTGTAAAATGCTGCTACGAAATATTTAGTATTTCACTATAAAAGGCGATAAATAACTATTCGATACGAAATACAATTTAACTATTTCCGAGATTTATTTTTTTTGTTAAAGTTTAATATATTATGAACAAGATATCTATTTTCAAGCACATAAAATCTAAATTTATCTTTGCAGGGTTTATAATTTGCGTCTTTTCGCTGATGAGTATTTCAATAATAAGTTATTGGACATCGTATAAGATTATTGAAAAGGAAATAAACGAAAAGATTTCTGAAGCAACACTCAAATCTGCAAATGAACTGAATATGTTCTTTATTGAAAATGGGGCTATTCTTCACTCGATTGTGATGAATAAAGAGATTTACGACAGCGACGATATGTCTCTGAAAAAATATTTGAACGGTATCTATAAACGTGAGATAGGGAGAAAATCCCCAATAATTGATGTGTATGTTGGGTTTGCAGACGGGAAGATGATAACAGGTTCTGGGTGGGTACCGCCGCACGATTATAACTGTCTTACAAGACCTTGGTATCAACTTGCAATAGAGGGTGGCTCTATTGTCTATACCGTACCATATCTTGACGCAAGAACAAAAAAAATGATTATTACAGTGGCTGAACCAATAAGAAAAGATGGTTCGGTTATTGCTGTTGCATCTGCTGACATCTTTGTCACCGAACTGATAGACATCGTAAAAAGGGTAAAAATAGGCGATAAAAGTTACACATTCCTGCTTGATAATAAACAAAACATGCTTGTTCATCCAGGCGAGGAGTTTCAGCCGACCGAAAAAGGGTTGAAACACATAACAGAGGAGATGAACGGTATTTATAGTCCTTTGCTCCAAAAGATAGAAAAAGGCGATGACAACAAAATTGAGATTATTGATTATGACGGCATAAAAAAGATCGTAATATTCAGTAAAATCAAACTGCCAGGCTGGACGTTTGGGATTGTGATTGAGAAATCAGAATACAAAAAACCTTTGGAAAGGCTCCTTGTCTGGTTTTTGTTTGCCTTTGCCTTATCGCTTGCTGCTGGCACAGTCGTCATGATTTACCTGATAAACGACCTTGTGAAACCAATTAAACATTTGAGAAATGCAATGAAAAGGTTTTCAGAAAGAGATTTCATGGCACGTTCCAAAATTTATTCAAACGACGAAATGGGTGAATTAAGCTCAAGTTTTAATCAGTTGGCAGATACCATACAGGGATATAACGAAAACCTTGAAAAAAAGATAGAAGATAGAACTAAAGAGTTGAGCCATTCGTTGGCGAAACTCGAAGAATCAAGGGAAATACTCAAGGAAAGTAAAGAGACACTCCAAGCATTTTTTGATGCCGTGTATGAAACTATGCTCCTCGTTGATACTGAGGGAAAAGTATTATTGGCAAACGCTGTAGTTGCGAAGAGATTGGGCAAAGACTTGACAGAAATTTTAGGCACAAG
>MWEV01000295.1 GCA_002071245.1 Deltaproteobacteria bacterium ADurb.Bin026 | reverse complement strand
CCTCTGCAGTTCTTTTTTCAATAGGGCAATCTTATCCTTCATTCTATCTATTAAATTTTCTTCATTGTACAACTCGAGATTCCTCAAGGCAACGCTACATGCGAGAGGATTGCCCGTATAGGTATGCCCATGAAAGAATGTCTTGAAATCCTCAAACTTACCAAGGAAACCTCTGAAAACCTCATCTGTAGTCAGAGTGGCCGCAAGGGGCAGATATCCACCAGTGATGCTCTTTGCAACACATAGAAAGTCTGGTCTTATGCCTTCCTTTTCACAGGCAAACATTGTTCCTGTCCTTCCAAAACCCGTAGCCACTTCGTCTGCTATAAACAAAAGACCATTTTTCTTTGCAATTTTCCATATCGTAGAAAGAAAACCTGTTGGCTGTGTTATCATTCCTGCCGCACCCTGAACAACTGGCTCTATAATAACGGCACATGCTTCATCTTTATATTTTTGTACTATTTTTTCAAATTCCTGCACACATGCAAAACTACATGTTTCTTTCTCGAGTTTCAGCGGGCATCTATAACAGTAAGGTGCTGGCGACAGATATTTCCTGAAAAGCAACGGCCTGTAAACCTTATGAAAAAGATCAATGCCTCCAACACTTACTGAACCGATGGTATCGCCATGATAACCGTTAGTAAAAGATATAAACCGTTTTTTTCTCTTTTCGCCTTTTTGTTGCCAATACTGATATGCCATTTTAAGCGCAATCTCGACCGATGTTGAACCGCTGTCCGAGTAAAATACCTTAGAAAGACCTTCTGGAGTAATTTCAACAAGTCTTTTTGCCAACATCACAGAGGGAACATTTGCAAGCCCCAACAGTGTAGAATGACAAAGTTTTCCTGATTGCTGCTCTATCGCCTCTATAAGTTCCTTTTTGCCGTGACCATGGACAAGCACCCATAGAGAAGAAACACCGTCAATATATCTCTTGCCATCCGAGTCAACGAGGTAAAAACCATCGCCCCTTTCAACAACAAGCGGCTCTGATTCCATATATTCTTCCATCTGCGTAAAAGGATGCCAGACATAACGTTTGTCCCAATCTGCGAGTTGTTTCTTGCTGTACATACAACCTCCATTCATAAAAATATTCCGTTCAAGATGCGAAGCTAAAAAAGGCATTAAACAAATTTATATCAGCCCCATCGTTTTTCCAACTTGTATTAGGGTTTGAACTGCATAATCCATTTCGTCTCTTGTGAATCCTCTTACCACAGTTAATCTAAGCCTGGATGTCCCCTCTGGTACAGTAGGGGGTCTTATGGCTTGGAGAAACAATCCTTTACCCAAAAGCATTTCCTGCATCTTAACCGTCCTTGAATCCTCGCCAACGACAATAGGGATTATCGGGCCATCGCTTTCTTTGAGATCAAAACCAGCATTTTTTAGATTTTCTCTCATATAGGCTATATTTGCCCAAAGTTCATTTTTAAATGATGTGTCATTTCTTACAAGTTTAAGAGCTGCCAGTGATGTTGCCAACAGAGACGCCGGCAAAGCAGTTGTATACATAAAGGTTTTTGCCCTATTGATAAGATAATCGAGCACCACCCTATCGGCAAGTACAAACGCACCAAAAGAACCAAGCGCCTTCCCAAAGGTTGCCATATGTACATCCATGCTGCCTGCAAGGCCGAAACTTTCCTCGACACCTGTACCCTTAGCTCCAAACACACCCGTTCCGTGTGCATCATCAAGCACAACATTGACATCATATATTTTTTTCAGTTTGTATATATCGTTTAAAGGTGCAATATCTCCGTCCATACTGAAAATAGATTCAGTAACTATAAATTTCTTTCCCTTTCCCTTATCGCTTTTTATCCTTTTTTCAAGGTCATCTACATCTCGATGTCTGTAAATTACCTTTTTTGCCCGCGATAACCTCATACTGTGAATCAGGCTTGAATGGTTCAGTTCATCGCTGAATATTGTATCGCCCCTATCAGTGAGTGTTGATATTATCCCAATGTTTGCCATATATCCGTTTGAAAATATAAGGGCGTCCTTATAACCCTTATAAGATGCAATCTCTCTTTCGAGTTCTCCATAAAGGTCAATACTTCCCGATACGCTTCTCGAGGAACATGTGCCTGTACCGTACACATCCAAAGCCTTTCGCGCTGCGTCGACAAGATAAGGGTGCACATGAAGGGAAAGATAGCTATTAGAGCAGAGGTTTAGATGTTCCTTAAAATTGTACAATATTTTTGTAGCAGTCAGTGGTTTAATAAACCTTACAGACCTGTAGTTACCTTTTTGCTTAATTTCCTGAAGGTCTTTTGAGAGCCGTTCTTTCATCGTTGCTTCCTTGAATAATTGAAGGTATCAACTAAAATACAACAATTGGATTACATCGGTCAACATTATTAAATTAGCGGTTAACTGGCAGATGAAAAAATAGGGCGGAAAAGGATTTCCGCCCTTTATATTACTTATGTAAATTCTTAGCCTTTTATAACCCTTGGGAGAATCATCTGGTGCTGCGGACAGATCGATGCAGGATTCTGGTAACAGCAGTTTGCAAAGGCAACAAAATACTTCCTCAAATCCTTCATAGGTACAACCTCATCAACAAGACCCATCTTAGCACAATATGCTGGTCTTGATTTTTCATAATATTTTTTGACCAGCTTGTTCATCTGCTCAATAACAGGTGCAAGTGGTTTGCCTGCATCCTTTTCTTTTACAAGTCTTCTTGCAAAGCTTGCAACTGCTGCTGTTTCTCCGTGCATAACGTATATTTCTGTGGTTGCCGTTCCAAGAGTAAAACAGTTGTTGTTATTCGCCTGCGGGCCCGCCATAATATAGTGGGCTGCTGCCGTACCCTTTCTGAGAACCACTGTCATCATAGGCAAATCGCTCTGTTCGATAGAATAGATCAACGACTGTCCAAGCCCGAGAAGTTCAGCCTTCTCTGCTAAATCTCCAACATCAATACCTGAAGTATCCTGTATCCAGAACATCGGTATCCTGTCCCTGCCACAAAGCGAAACAAATTCATTAACCTTTATAAGCCCCTGACGGTAGAATTTGCCACCTATACCTGGATAAGGTGCATATTCAGGATAACCCCTCGGCATCATACCCTGTCTGTTTGCAACAATACCCATCAAAAAACCATCCACTTTTATAAGACCCGTGTAAAGCTCAGGACCGTAATCCGGACGGAATTCCATGTGTTCACTACTATCAGAGAGTCTTGCAATAACCTCTTCTATGCTGTAGGTCATCCTCTGGTTAAACGAAACAATACTGTAAAGGTCTTCTATCGGGAATTTTGGTTCTGCCGGTTCAGCTACCCTGAAAAATTTGTAGTGGTTGTAAGCGGGAAGATATGTAACCCACTCTTTTACCGCATCAAGTATCGCTTCTTCTGTCTGAAATACCTGTTTGAAAAAGCCGGTGTGATCATAATGTATTTCAACCCTTCCAGGAGGAACGGATTTGAATTTTCTCGTTGCATCAATGATCTGTTCTGCCATCTGTTCGTCAAAATAGCCCTTAGGAGCCATACCACTCACAATACCAGCACCACCAACAGCAATGTTGCAATCCTTATGTGCAAGAAGCAGTGTCGGGCTGATACCCTGATATCCACCGCCCGCAGGGTTAGTTCCGTAAATCGCAGCAAGAACTGGAATACCAAGTTTATTTAATTCGGCATGCCTAAAGAAGGTCGTCCCACTGCCCCTTCTGTCCGCATACATCCTTTCTTGTTCTGGGAGTTTCACACCGCTGCAGTTTACAAGCCAGACCAATGGGCAATGGAGTCTTTTTGCAATATCCGTTACACGGAGGATGTTATGTGGCTGACCTGCTATCCATGCCCCAGCCATAACCTTATTATCGAAACCTATAACAACGCACCATCTGCCATTTATTCTTCCAAGACCATTAACTACGCCTGTCGTTCCTGATTCTTCATCCATAGGGTCATATAAAGTATGGAGCGGGGTCCATGTACCTGGGTCAATGATATACTCGAGTCTCTGGTGTACTGTCCATTCACCCCTTTTATTTAGCGTCTCCTTCGAAATACCTGCATTTTTAACCTTCTCGACTAATCCTGCAATCTCCAGTTCAATCTTTTTGATTTCTTCGGCATTAGCCTTATTCTCCTTTGCCGGTTTACCCCAATCCTGCATCTTCTCAAAATAAGGTCTCATTTATTACCTCCATTGGCGTTTATGTATTTGTAATAATTTTCACAATTATATTTTTACTACAGCATTTTGTCAACATAAATTGTAAAATATTAAAGCCTTTCCATCTTTTTTTACAGACAGAAACAAACTGTCGGGTCGCAGGCTATCTATAACAACATCTTTCAATTATCACTTATTAATGGGCGCAAGGTTTTAATTCATCAATGTTTAAATAGTCTCTGTCCGGCAAAAACCATCGTTACATCGGATTCGTTGCAGGCTTCAATTACCTCAAAGTCACGCTCGGAACCACCTGGCTGGATAACACCCGTTACACCTTGTTTAATCGCCGCATCAACTCCATCTCTGAACGGGAAAAAGCCATCAGAAACAACGACCGATCCTGCTAAACCCGCCTTTTGTTCTTTGGTGTACCTTTCGATCTCAATCAAATCATCCATCTTCCTCAAACCCTTCTCAGCCTCGAGTTTAAAAACTGCATACGGTACACCAAACTTTTTAAACACCTCTTTATCCAAGTGCTTTGTATAGGCCTTGAAAATAGCTATCTCCACTACACCAACCCTGTCCTGTTCACCCGTGCCTATCGCAACAGTAGCCTCGTCCTTTACAAAAAGGGCAGAATTTGAACTTACACCAGACTCAACATACCAACCAAAAAGCATATCCGTATATTCCTTGTCTGTGGGCATTCTCTTGATCTTGTAGGGCTCGCCCTTATAAACCGTTTCAGCAGGCCTTAAATCCTCTTTTCCTTTAATCTTAAAAGGTTGAGATTCTTGAATGATAATGCCTCCGTCCATCAGAGATTTTATATCAATAAAACGCTTAAATTTATACTCGTGGAGTCTTTCGATGGCATTGATCTGAAGGATTCTGAGGTTTTTCCACTTTTTCAATATATCAATTGCAGCTCCATCAAAATCCGGTGCACATACCACCTCAAAGTAGTAAGGCACCATAGCCTTTGCCGTCTCCACGTCAATCTTCCTTGAAAATACAACAGCACCACCGAAAGCAGCAATCCTATCACACCAGAAAGCCTTTTCAAATGCCTCTTCAGGAGTTGAACCACAGGCTGCTCCGCATGGGTTATTGTGTTTGAGTATTGCACAAGCTGGCTTCTTATCAAGAAACTTCAATATATTCAGCGCATTGTCTACATCCGTCAGGTTAATCTTTCCTGGATGTTTTCCTACCTGAAGCATGTCCTTTTCAGTAACCCTGCTTGTCAGGCCATCGCTGGCGTCAAAAAAACTCACATCACCGAGAACAATATTTCCATTGACAAGCTCATACATTGCGGCTGCTTGATCAGGGTTTTCACCGTATCTCAATCCACGTTCAACATCGCATTTTTCATCAGCATCATAGATATTCCAGACCTTTTTCTTGTAGAGCAGCACCTGACCACCCATATCGATCTTGATTGTGTCTGGAAACTTATCCTTGACAATCTTTTTGTACATACCTTTGATATCTTCCATAAAACCCCCTTTTAATTTGAGCCAGCAGAGCGCATGGGGCTTTTTAGAACCCTATACTCTCGGCCTTATGTTTTTTATATGTTAAAGTTTTTCCACCATCTTTAACAATGCACCCACCATTGATTCTACATCAAGTCCTTCGATGCGATATACATCATCCGTATCACCGGAAGCACCATAATCCTTCGTCCCGAACGACTCAAGCTTCCCCCGATACCGTTTTTTGAGTAAATAAGAAGTGATAACCGGCGCTATGCCTGTATAAACGTTATGATCTTCATATGTGACAATATAGGACAATCCCAATATTTTAGTCATTACATCTTCGTCAATAACATTCACGCATGGCATATTGACAACCGCCATAAACACACCCTTTGCCTTCAGATTTTCAGAAATCTCTATCGCCCTGCTCACGGTGCCACCATATGTAATTATGGCCCCATCTGTGCCGTCTCTCAACACATCCATTTTCCCATAATCAAACAGATATCCCTCTCCATAATGCGGTTTTCCATCCTTTCCAGAGATTACCGGCCAGCGATTCCTCCCTGTAGCTACGAGAAAATTGCCCTTTAAAGATGCTATATATCTCACAACTCTGTCCATCTGGTTAGGATCGCAAGGCACTATCGCCTTAAAATTATAGAGACTTCGCGAAAGCCCTATATAATCAACGCACTGGTGCGTTTTACCGTCCGGGCCAACATCGAGCCCAACATGGGTAATAATCAATTTGAGGTTTGTTTTGTTTATGTCGTTCAGTCGTTGCTGGTTATATGTTTCATCGATACCGAAAACACCAAAATCCGCAAAGAATGTAAGGATACCAGTTGTTGACAGTGCGCCCGCCACTGTTGCTGTGTTGTGCTCCTGTATTCCGCCTTGAAAAAAATAATCAGGATACGCCTTTTCAAAATCACCTGTCTTAACTGAACCGGCAAGATCACAGTCAAAGGCACAAACAAACTGCTTCTTTTCAATATTCAGATCACCCAAATCCTTCAGCGTCTTTCCAAAGGCAGTCCTGTTGTCAATCTTATCCTCGTTTATATAATTAAATGGCCTTCCTGGGTTTACAGACATCTCCTCCCTGCACAAAGACGGCTGCCATCCACAAACCCCTTTTCTTTTTTCTTTGTAATATTCAAGCTTGTCCTCGATATCTAATTCCTTTAATGCCTCTGTATATTCTTTTTCATTCAGTGGACTTCCATGATACTTTCCCTTATTCTCCATGAAGGATATGCCGTTTCCCATAACCGTGTTAGCGATGACACATACAGGGTTGTCGCTCATCCTTGTCTTTCTGATAGCAGAATAGATATCATTGAAATCGTGTCCATTAATTTCAAGCACATCCCAACCGTCAGCAAGATAATTTTCGATGATGTTTTGTGGCATCACACTGTCTATGGTCCCACTTATCTGCAACCTGTTAAAATCTATAAAAACAGTGATATTATTCAAGCGATATTTCTTTGCAAATCTCCGTGCCTCTCCAATCTGCCCTTTTTGTTGTTCACCATCACCCATCAGTACATAAACATGGTTATCCTCTCTTTGAACCTTTGACGCAATAGCAAAACCACAGCCAGCAGAAAGACCCTGGCCAAGGTTTCCCGTAGACCAATCTAAAAATGGAATGCCCTGAACCACATGACCTTCAAATGGACTTCCAGCCTTCCTGAAAAATGCAACAACCTCTTCTATTGGAAGGTATTCGAGTCGGGAAAGTGCAGCGTATGCACCTGGGGAGGTATGGCCATGGCTCACCACAATCCTGTCCCTCGGGACCTCATTTAGTTTTGCGTACGAAAAGAGTGTAAGGTATATGTCGAGCGAAGATATTGAGCCACCTGGGTGACCAGTACCTGAAAGCCTTGTCATTGTCAGTATATCGCCTTTTGCAAGCCTTGATAACTCTCTAAGTCTTGCAATTTCATTCTCTTCCAACCGTTCTGCTTCAAACATGTTTTCTTCCTCCAATCCAATAATCGCAATCGTTCTGCAAAAGACATCTCTCACATTCAGGTTTTTTAGCCTTGCACAAATATCTACCGTGAAGAGTTATAAGCATGGAAAACGCCGTCCACATATCCTTCGGCACTATCTTTTTTATATCCTGCTCTATCCTGTCAGGGTTTTTATTTTCAGAAAAACCTATCCTGCCCGATAGCCTTATCACATGTGTATCTACGATCACCGCAGGTTTATCATAGGCAAGTCCTACTATCAGATTTGCCGATTTTCTGCCAATTCCTTTTACAGTTGCAAAGACGTCTATATCCTGTGGCACCACACCATCAAATCTGTCACGTATCTCTTTCGCAGCATTTTTTATAACTTTTGCCTTGTTCCTATAAAAACCGGTAGGCCTGATGTCCTCTTCAAGCTCTTCTTGAGCAACATTCAAATAATCGTCAACATTCACATACTTTTTAAAAAGTTC
>MWEV01000294.1 GCA_002071245.1 Deltaproteobacteria bacterium ADurb.Bin026 | reverse complement strand
AAAGGGGTATTTAAAGAATTGAGAAAAGCACTGCTTCTCACAAATTTGATAATCTGGACGATATTCCTGTCTGTCATTGCACTTATCGTTTCTATCTTCGACAGCAGAGGCGAAAAGATACATGCGATTGGAAGATTCTGGGCAGGCTTGCACCTGAAGGCATGTGGAATCGATGTATCGATTAAAGGTCTGGAAAATATTAAGAAACCACCATACATATTTATGTGCAACCACCAGAGTGCGCTCGACATATATGCACTACTTTTTTCGCTTCCCCTCTCTTTTAAATGGATAGCTAAACGCCAATTATTTATGATACCATTTATAGGATGGGCAATGAAACGTGCAGGTTATATAAGCCTGGACAGGGAAAATCCGAGAGAGGCGTTAAAAGCCATGGGGGATGCGGCTCGCAAAATCAGGGAGGGACTGAACATCATTATATTTCCTGAAGGGACACGTAGTAAAGACGGCGTCTTATTACCCTTCAAAAAAGGGGGGTTTTCACTTGCGCTCCGTGCAGGGGTGCCAATAATGCCTGTTGGCATAATCGGTACAAATAAGCTTCAGCCAAAAGGCAGCTTCATTCCCAGACAAAAAGGGTTGATATCAATAAATATCGGCGCCGAGATAGATATAACAGATAAGGGAAAATCAGCAAAAACAATGATAATGAACGAAGTCAGATCTGAGATTGAAAGGCTTATTAATTAAAAGGCTTATAAATAGAGGGGCTTATAAATTGAAAGGCTTATTAATAAAAAGGCTTATTAATAGAGGGGAAACAAAATAGGTGTAAACATGTCTGGTGAATTGAAAAAGGAAATGCTCGGTATTGGCCTTGTCGGAGTTTTTTTGTTCCTTCTTGTGGCCTTAATCTCATACAATCCCCTCGACGTGTCATTAAGCACGGTTTCAACTGAACCGGTTAAGAACCTATGCGGCAAGGTCGGCTCATATATAGCGGATGCACTCGTTCAGCTTTTTGGCATGGCAAGTTATCTTTTGCCTGCCTATGCACTGCTTTTTTCAGCATTTTATATTCGAAAGAAAACACCGCAAAACCCCATTGTATTGGCATCCGGACTGATACTTCTGTTTCTGTCGATCGTTGTGTTGCTACAACTCATAGTGGGCAATTTTCATCTCAAGGGGATATTGATACCATTTACAGGTATGCTCGGGGTATTGCTTCAAAGGACGCTTGTGGGGCTTTTCAGTCATTTTGGAAGCTATCTCATTGCTGTCATGCTTTTTCTAATCTCGATCTTTCTCATCGTTCAAGCGCCCATTCTTTCCATTATCGAAAATGGCATAGCAAGAAAGAGATCTGTTGAAAAAAGAAAAGAGATTAAGGTGAAGGAGGATAAAAAGGAAGAACCGCCAAAACCTGTTGAGAAAAAACCTGTCCAAGAGTCTTTCGAATTTTTAAAAGAATTGGGTCCATACAGACTCCCACCCATTTCTCTGCTTGACCCCATCGAAAAAAGGGAATTAAAAATAGACAAAGAAAGTATACAGGCAAATGCAAGTATACTCGAGAAAAAATTAAAAGACTATGGGATTGAAGGCAGGGTTTCAGAGGTTAGTCCGGGACCGGTCATTACCATGTATGAGTTTGAACCTGCACCGGGCATAAAGGTCAGCAGGATTTCAAACCTTGAGGATGACCTTGCCATGGCCTTAAGTGCTGTTTCAATCCGCATTATAGCGCCCATCCCAGGTAAATCTGTTGTAGGCATAGAGGTGCCAAACAAGATAAGACAAACAGTATATTTCAGAGAAATCATTGAATCAAAGACCTTTGAATCATCACATTCATTTTTGACACTTGCGGTTGGAAAGACCATATCAGGTGAACCGTTTGTGGCCGAACTGGCAAAGATGCCGCATCTGCTTGTCGCCGGTTCAACAGGATCTGGCAAAAGCGTATCTTTAAACAGTATGATCTGTAGCATTTTGTTTAAGGCAACACCGACCAATGTAAAATTTCTTATGATAGACTTAAAGATGCTTGAACTTTCCTTCTATGACGGCATCCCGCATTTACTTCTACCTGTTGTAACGAATGCCAAGAATGCTAAGACATCGCTGCGCTGGCTTATTGACGAGATGGAAAGACGCTATACAATGATGTCTGAGCTTGGCGTAAGGAATATCGATAAGTACAATCAGAAGATGGTCAAGCAGGAACAGGATCCGATACCATACATTGTAGTGGTCATTGATGAGCTTGCAGATCTTATGATGACCTCCACAAAAGAGGTTGAGGAATACATTGCAAGGCTTGCGCAGATGGCAAGGGCATCTGGAATACACCTTATCCTCGCAACACAAAGACCATCCGTCGATGTACTGACAGGCATCATAAAGGCAAACTTCCCTGCACGTATATCCTGCAAGGTATTTTCAAAGGTGGATTCGAGAACCATCCTCGATACAAACGGGGCAGAGAGCCTGCTCGGCTATGGTGATATGTTATTCTTAAGCCCTGGGATCAGCCGACTCCAAAGGTTACATGGACCGTTTGTCTCTGAAGGTGAAATCAAGAGGATTGTTGAGTTTCTCAAGGGGCAGGGAACACCTACATACCATACCGAAATCCTTGAAGAACATGATGACGAACAAAACGGTAACGATGAAATAGACGATGAAAAATACAAAGAGGCAGTTGAGTTTGTGGTCGATAAGGGGGAGGCATCGATCAGTATGGTGCAAAGAAGGTTCAGGATAGGCTACAACAGGGCTGCCCGTATTGTGGAGAGAATGGAAAAAGAAGGCATTGTCGGGCCGTCCGATGGTGTAAAACCGAGAGAGGTATTAAAAAGGCAGTGAAAATACAGGC
>MWEV01000293.1 GCA_002071245.1 Deltaproteobacteria bacterium ADurb.Bin026 | reverse complement strand
CTTATCCAATAGAATCTTTTTATAGCCTCTCTCAATAATTTGTTCTCAATATCTGCATAGTGGACTCTTACTATTTTTTCCATCATCTCCTCGTCGGGAAATTCGATATAATGGAAAACACATCTCCTCAAAAAGGCATCAGGCAGTTCTTTTTCAGAATTGCTCGTAATGATAACGACAGGCCTGTGTTTTGCCTTAACCTCCTCATCAAGTTCAGGTATGTGGAACGACATTTCGTCAAGCTCATTGAGGAGGTCGTTAGGGAATTCAACATCCGCCTTATCTATCTCGTCAATCAGCAATACAACCTGTTCATCACTTTTAAATGCCTGACCTAATTTGCCCATTTTTATGTATTGTCGTATATCCGATATGTCTTTATCTTTAAAACGTGCGTCATTAAGCCTCTGGACCGTATCGTACACATAAAGTCCGTCTTTTGCCTTTGTTGTTGATTTGATATTCCAAATGAGTAGTTTCTTGTTGAGGGCATTAGAGATGCTGTGAGCGAGAAGGGTTTTACCTGTGCCTGGCTCTCCTTTTATTACGAGTGGTTTTCCCAGTGCAATTGAGACATTGACGATTTCCATTAAAGGTTTTGAAGCAATATAATCTTCGCTGCCCTTATATCCTTGACCTGTAACCATATATATTAGCCTCCTGTGGATAAGTGAAAAATATCACTTATATTATAAAGTTTTACTTCCTCCTTGTCAACTGAACAAAAATTAGGGTTTGCAAAAGCACAAAAGAATATTTTTGATATGTTGGATTTAACGATGTGACATAGGAGATTAATTGATCTACCTACCTAAAAGCTGTTTCAATTTCTCCATATCTTCCCAGACCTCGTTTATCCGATTCTGATTTCGCAAGAGAAAGGCAGGATGGTATGTCGGAAGAAGTCTTATGCCATCGTATGATGTTAATACCCCCCTGATCTTCGTTATCTTCTCGTCGACGCCGAATAACACATTATAGGCATGTCTGCCGAGCGTACAGATAATCTTTGGATTTATAAGGTCAAGCTGGGAAAACAGATAGCCTTTACAGGCATCAACCTCCAATGGTTCAGGGTCTCTGTTGTTAGGCGGCTTACATTTGAGCACATTGCAGATATATACATCTTCCCTTTTAAGCCCCACTCTTTCTATCATCTGATCCAGAAACTTACCCGCCCTTCCAACAAATGGTCTTGCCTGGATATCTTCTTCCTCGCCCGGCGCTTCCCCGATAAACACCAGTCGCGCCCTTTCGTCGCCTTCGCCAAACACAACGTTCCTTCGCGTTGCAGAAAGGGGGCATTTTGTACACGCTTTCACCTTTTTGCGCAAAAAAGAAAGTGTTAAAACTTCTTTTCTATTTGAGACGTATGATTCAATCCCCATACCCTTCAAGGAAATCAAAAACCGTCTCGGGTCTATCTCATCCACCCACATCACCCAATTTCAATGGATTCACACTCATTGTGGCATTTAGTCCTTATTCCTGTATTTATCTGGTATCTTTTTTACATTGTTTTGTGTCTCAAATGCATAAGCAATCTGGAGCATCCTTGCCTCATCAAGTGGTTGCCCTATAATCTGCAAGCCAATAGGCAGGCCTGCACCGTTAAATCCGCATGGTAGCGACATACCTGGTAGACCGGCAAGGTTTACCGGTATGGTAAATATATCTGAAAGATACATAGCCAGCGGGTCTTTCATCTTTTCGCCGACCTTGAACGCTGTCGTAGGTGAAACAGGTGTCATGATGATATCGCATCTTTTAAATGCCTCTTCGAAGTCCCGCCTGATAAGAGTTCTCACCTGGCTGGCCTTTCTATAATAGGCATCATAATAACCTGAAGAAAGTACATAGGTGCCGAGTATAATCCTTCTTTTCACCTCTTTACCAAAACCTTTGCGCCTTGTTTTTTTGTACATATCGATTATGTCTTTTCCATTGATCCTCAATCCATATTTCACCCCATCAAAACGGGCAAGATTGGAAGAGGCCTCGGCCGTGCAAATAACATAGAATACTGCAACAGCATATTCCGTATGTGGGAGCGAAACCTCAACAATAGATGCACCGTTTTTTTCATAAAATGAGATGGCATTATCAACGGTCTTTTTTACATCAGGCTCGATACCCTCGATATTGTACTCTTTTGGAATCCCTATTCTAACACCCTTTATGTCTCTTCCAAGATATGCGCTATAGTCTGGTACATTATGGTTAAAAGATGTTGAATCCATACTGTCGTAACCAGATATAATGCCCATCAATGTGGCACAATCCGATACATTTCGTGTTATTGGCCCTATCTGATCGAGCGAGGATGCGAGTGCGATAACACCATATCTTGATACCCGTCCATAGGTAGGCTTCATGCCAACAGCACCGCAAAGACTTGCCGGTTGTCTTATGGATCCGCCCGTATCTGTTCCAAGCGATGCCACACATAATCCTGAAGCAGTAGCAGCAGCAGAACCACCGCTTGAACCACCAGGAATGTATTCTGTGTTCCAGGGGTTTTTTGTAATTTGAAATGATGAATTTTCCGTTGATGAACCCATTGCGAATTCATCCATGTTCAAACGACCGAGGTGTACAAACCCTTCATCCTTCAATCTCTTTATTATTGTTGCATCATATAGCGGAATAAAACCCCTTAAAATTTGGGATGCACAGGTTGTTTCTATCTCTTTAGCACAAAAATTGTCTTTTATGCCAAGCGGTACGCCAAGCAACCTTCCTTCCTCCCCTTTTGCAATTCTGGCATCCGCCCTTTTTGCCATATCCATTGCAATGTCTTCTGTTATGTTAATGTAGCTTCCCAACTCATTGTCATACCTTTTTATCCTGTCAAGATAAAACCTGGTGAGTTCAACCGAAGAGATCTCCCCTTTTTTAAGGAGTTCCCTTAACTGCGAAATGTTCAAATCAAGCAATGTTTCCACGTTAACTCCTCTTATCTAATGATAATCGATAGCCCACAGATGACATTTTCAGGATTTCATGTCTGCAACAGACAAACCTTCCTAACATTGATGTTCATTTTTGACTATCCATTGTTCACGTATTCAATCTGTCTCTATTACCGGTGGTACCTTGAAAAAAGAACCCTTCCTTTCAGGTGCGTTTTGCACAGATTCATCAACACCAAACGAATCCTGCTCTACATCTTCTCTTAAAGCACACTCAATTGGCATGGGGTGGCTTGTAGGCTCTATACCTTTAGTATCAACGGAATTAAGCTTATCCATATACTCAAGAATGCTGTCTATCTGTAACGTATATAGCCCCACTTCGTCAGGATCAAGCTCAAGCCTGACCAGATGCGCCACATATTCCACCACATCCTTTGTAATTTTCATCGTTCCTCCGAACCACAGTGTTTAGTTAATAACAAACCATTTAACGCCATAGACAATGAATACCGCCGCTTTATGCCACAATTCTTTTGTTCCACTGCAAAAAAATTGCAATCCCATATCTGTCTCATACTACCCACACTCGGCCACAGCCTTGATTATATCGCCCCTTGTCACTATCCCAACGACAACGTCGTTTTCCACGATTGGTATCCTGTTGATCTGTTTTTGAACCATTGTATTGGCAATACGAAACACCGATTCAACCGGTGGGGCTGTTATAACGTTTTCCACCATAGCATCTCTAACCGTCAACTCATTGAGCGTCTTATCTCCCTCCTTGATCTTTCTCAGGATATCGCTCTGGCATATTATCCCTGCAAGTTTACCCTTTTCTACAACCGGCATCCCCGCGATATTGAAAAGTTCAAATTTGTTAACAATTACGGTTAGAGTTTCCGAAGGGTGGCACGTAACAACATTTTTATTCATCAACTCCACGACTTTCATAAATCCCTCCAAAATACTATTTCTTGCATTCTTGTAAACTTTTTTCAGTCTACTGACCGAACAACAAAACCTCTTGTATATATTTTTGTAATGCCTCGACGGATTTCATTGCCTTGCGTATCCTCTCCTGCTCGTCAGGTCTTAACATCTCAGGATTAATATGATTTGCAGCACCAGGAAGATTGTTGCCTTCAGTCCTGCTATTAACCTGATTCATTATTCTGAACCTCACAAATGTCAGATATGCATCTATCAGATCATTTTCCATTTCCTGCTTTATGATATTCATTTCGCGTAACAATTTTATACGTTTAAGTGTGTTCACCTCAAAAATGCCGTTATTTATGGAAAGCATTCTTACAGATAAAATCAATGGTGCCCAACCTGTCAATTTGATATTAAAGGTATCTTTATATTCCCCATCTTTTTCCACCTTGAAGTTGTTGAAAAAAGACAGTGCAGTCGGCATCAGAACCGCTGTCTTGATGAAGTCTTTCATTACATGTCTATTATCCCTCAAAAATTCGAAAAAAAATTTTAAAAGGCGGTCTATCAGTTGTCTTTCACCGTATATAAACCTTGCGTCGGTAAGGATAATAACATCGAGTGATTCAAAAATCCCTCTTTCATATGTAATCCTGTCCTCCAGACGCCTTTTCCAGCCATCCATAGAGCCTCTCCATTTTTCATTGGATGGCATGACCCCGCCTTTGCATTTCTCGAAACCCACCCTGTGAAGAGCCTCTACCGCCCTATTGGAAAACTCAAGAAAATAAGCATCAATGGATTCTTTTGTTTTATCGTTATGTTCCGGCTCTCCATAAATAATCATATTATCCTGGTCAGTAAGCATTGTCTGCTCGTCACGACCTTCACTGCCAAGCCCTACCCATGCATACGCCACTGGTGGGGCACCAAAGCCATCTCTTTCCATTTCTTTTTCGAGGAGTTTCATAGATCTTATTGTAATGGCGTCCCTTACAATACGAAAAAGGTCATGGACATCGATAACGGTATTCTCTTCAAGGAAAAAATTTTCTATGCCTATAACGGCCCGGACATGGCATTCGTTCAACTCTTCGTAAGTATCTGCCTTTTCTATCCTTTGCATTACAAGTGAGGTTAATTCAGATTCAAATTCTTCATAATCCTTCAAGGAAGATTGGAGCCTGTCTCTGAGGCCAGCAAGTATATGGTATCTATCGTGACGGAGAAGACTCTTGTCCATCATGATATCCCTGTTTTCTGTTACAAATTCTTCTATGATCCTATATGTCAGGGGCATTTAATCTCCGCAAAGGCTTTCAAAGATATTTCTGCTTGTCATAAGCTTAGCCCTTTTTTCCATGAACACGTTGTAGCTCAGCTCATTTTTTTCAATTACTTCCTGAGGCGCCTTTTCACGAAAAGACGCATTATTAAGCTTTTTGTTGAGTCTCTCAATCTCATCATCGATTTTCAACAGTTCCTTTTCGACTCTTGCAAGTTCTTTGGGTATATCGATAAGGTCTTTTACAGGTACAAATACCTCTACGCCTTTGTACAATCCTATGGCTGATTTTTCAGGTGCCTGTTCACCGGCAAACGAAAGATGCTCAAGCCTTGCCAATTCCTTGATGTAAAACTCATATTTTTCAAGTAACGCACTATGAACTGTCGTCCTTAAGACAGCTTCAATCTTGACATTAGGGGCAATGCCTGTTTCACCCCTGATATTTCTTATTACATCAATAACACCCATAATAATATCCATATCTGATTCGGCACTTTCGTCCACCTCTTTTTCATCAAAAACAGGAAAGGGCGATATCATAATGCTTTCAGCCGAAATACCCGGCAATTTTTGGTAAATCTCTTCAGTAATGAACGGCATGATAGGGTGCAAAAGCTTTAATATATCGATCAATGTCCTATATAGTTCCATTTTTGTCAATGCAATGTCAAATGCCTTTACCTTTCCATAGAGGTTTGGTTTTATAAGCTCGAGATACCAGTCACAGAATTCGTGCCATATAAAGTTGTACAAGATTGTTGCAGCCTCGTTAAACCTGTATGTATTGATACCGTCAATCACATCTGCAATGACCTTATGAGTCCTTGAGCGTACCCATCTGTCAGGCAAAAACTGAGATCTTTCTGATATATCAGATTTAGAGGTATCGTAAGCCACATCCCCTGGACTATTCTCAAGCAGCGATATTGTGAGCCTTGATGCATTCCATATTTTGTTTACGAAATTCCTGACACCCTCTATCCTTTCTTCTGAAAGCAGGACATCCCTTCCCTGCGCCGCCAACATCACAAGTGAAAATCTGAACGCATCGGTACCGTATTGGTCTACCATCGTCAAAGGATCGATTACGTTCCCCTTTGATTTGCTCATCTTTTTCCCTTCTGCATCCCTCACAAGGGCATGGATGTATACCTCCCTGAAAGGCACATCATCCATGAACTTAAGCCCCATCATTATCATGCGCGCCACCCAGAAAAAGAGGATATCAAACCCTGTTATTAAAAGGGATGTAGGATAGTATGTTTTCAGGTCCTGGGTCTGTTCAGGCCAACCAAGCGTTGTAAACGGCCATAACCCTGATGAAAACCACGTGTCAAGTACGTCTGACTCCTGTCTTAATTGACCTTTGCAAGCCTCACAGTTTTGCATATCCTCAACTGACACATATATCTTGTTACAAGCATCACAGTACCATACAGGTATCCTGTGACCCCACCAAATCTGTCTCGATATACACCAATCACGTATATTTTCCATCCATTCAAAATAAACCTTTTCCCACATTTCTGGAATTATTCTTACCCTGTGGTTTCTTACCGCCTCAATAGCGGGCTCTGCAAGAGGCTTCATTTTAAGAAACCATTGCAATGAAAGCGAGGGCTCAACAACCGTCTTGCACCTGTAACATTTACCAACACCAAGTGCGTATGGCTCTAATTTTTCGAGTAAACCATTCTGTTTAAGTTCCTCAACAACCTTATCCCTACATTCGAACCTGTCCATACCATCATAATGAACTGCATATTTGTTCATGCAACCTTCATCGTCCATGACCTTTATCACTTCAAGCCTATGTCTTTTGCCTATCTCAAAGTCATTCAGATCGTGAGCAGGCGTAACCTTTAGTACACCTGTTCCAAATGAAGCATCAACATATGCATCCCCGATGACTGGAATCTTTTTATTTACAATCGGCAGAATCACATGTTTACCGATATATTCTTTATAACGCTCATCATCCGGGTTAACAGCTACGGCAGTATCCCCAAACATGGTCTCAGGCCTTGTCGTTGCTACAGTTAGGTAGCCTTTGTTATCCTCCAGCGGGTAATGTATATGGTAAAGAAAACCGCCTGTTTCCTCGTGTTCTGCCTCAAGATCTGAAAGTGCTGTTTTACAGCGGGGACACCAGTTTATGATGTAATTGTCTCTATAGATCAAACCCTCATTATACAACCTTACAAAAACCTCTCTTACCGCCCTTGACAATCCTTCGTCCATTGTAAATCGTTCTCTTGTCCAGTCGCAGGAAGAACCAAGTCTTTTCAACTGCTCAATTATTGTGCCGCCGGATCGTTCTTTCCATTGCCATACCCTTTCTATAAACCTTTCCCTTCCCAGCATCTCACGGTTGATCCCTTCTTTGGCAATTTCTCTTTCGACGACATTTTGTGTGGCGATGCCTGCATGGTCCATTCCCGGCACCCATAGCGTATTAAAGCCTGACATCCTTTTGAATCTCGTTACAACATCCTGTAAAGTATTATTTAATGCATGTCCCATATGCAAAGACCCTGTTACATTGGGCGGTGGAATTACCATTGAAAAATGAGGGTTTTCAGATGTATTATCTGCGATAAAATACCCTTTTTCAATCCATAATGTGTACCATTTTGCCTCTATCTCGCGTGGGCTATAAACCTTGTCCATCATACCATTAAACTCCTTTTCTATCAGACGTTCAAATTTCAGACCGTCCCTCTGTCCGCTGTTCTACACCTACATCTTCCATGGCAATGGAAGAAAAATCCTTTCAAAGAGTGTAAACGCATATCTGTCACTCATGCTGGAGACAAAATCACATACGCACACTTCTGGCTCATCGTAGTAATCATTTTTACCTGTCTCTGCAAAAAACGCATCAGGTGTTTTCAGGAAATATGCATACAGATCTTCAATGATGCGCGAGCACTTGAAAAAATCCCTGTGGACTATATCGCTGTCATACACCCTTTCATATAAAAAATCCCTCAATTTTACAATGTGATATTCTAACTCTTCACCAAATGAAACAGGCAAATCGTTGTATTTCGTCGTCTCGCTAATAACACCGCGAACCATACTATCAATCCTCTTTGAAGTCGTCTGACCTAAAAACATCCTTGAATCATTCGGCAGATCCTTTTCTGCTATGACACCACCTCTTGTTGCATCGTCAATATCGTGGTTGATATATGCGATGATATCTGCGATTCTGACAATTTCTGCCTCTTTTGTAAGTGGTTTTTCGTGTTCATCTCTCAGGATTATCTCTCCTTTTCCCTTTGAATGCTTCAGTATGCCATCCCTTACCTCCGCAGTAAGGTTCAACCCTTGCCCATCCTTTTCAAGGGTATCTACAATCCTCAAACTCTGTTCATAGTGCCTGAAGCCACCTTTATGAATCCTGTTCAATACATCTTCGCCTGCATGACCAAATGGGGTGTGACCAAGGTCATGACCTAGAGCAATAGCCTCCACAAGGTCTTCATTGAGCAAAAGGGATCTTGCAATAGTTCGTGCAATCTGCGATACCTCAAGCGTATGGGTAAGCCTTGTCCTGTAATGGTCTCCCGCTGGAGATAAAAACACCTGTGTCTTGTGCTTGAGACGCCTAAAAGACTTGCAGTGGATTATCTTGTCGCGGTCGTGCTGAAACGCCGGGCGGATATCACACTCTGTCTCTTCTTTGAGCCTACCCCTTGTCTTATTGCTTCTTTGAGCATAAGGAGATAATATTGATTCTTCTCTTTCCTCTAACCTATTTCTGATATCCACTTTAAATTCCACAAACGACAAATCTATCTTTTGTGATCAGATTCGTAATGTATCACAATAACTTAAGTAATTCAATAACAGGTTGAAAGCCACGCCTAAATGTTAATGTTGATTGGTACAATATAAAAAAGTTAAGATGTGTCGCAAAAATACCTCATGAACAAAAAGATATTTTCCTGGTGTTTATATGATTTTGCAAATTCGAGCTATTCGGCTGTCATAGCTGCCACAATTTTTCCAGTATACTATGCAAATTTTATTGTGGGAAATGACTCAGGTGCAGGAGATCTATGGTGGGGACGTGCAATTGCTGTAAGTATGGCCATTGTGGCCATCTCCTCCCCTATCCTCGGAGGTATTGCAGATTATTCTAACACACGCAAAAGGATGCTTCTGTGCTTCACGCTTCTTTGTATCTTTGCAGTCGCATCCTTTTCTTTTCTCCAGAAGGGAATGGTCATAGAGGGATTTGCGCTCATGGTGATTGCAAACATCGGCATGGAAAGTAGCATTATCTTTTATAATGCCTTTCTGCCTATTATTTCCAAGCAGACACATCAAGGCAGGGTATCAGCCTGGGGATTTGGTATCGGATATGCTGGCTCTATCTTTTCCCTAATCATTGCTTTGATACTGGTAAAACATAACATGATAAGCTACGCATGGTCGATGGTTGCGCTATTCTTCATGATGTTTTCCGTTCCTGCCTTTCTCTTTCTACCAGGCGACGAAAAAAAAGGTGTACCGCAAAAATCTTTTATGAAAAAACATCCCATGATTTACGCAAATTATGGTTTTAAGGAAACAGCCAAGCATATCAAAATGATATGGTCGAAAAAGGATCAACGGCGGTTTCTACTCGCGTACCTGATCTATGAGGACGGAGTCAATACGGTAATCGTGTTTTCAAGCATATTCGCAGCAACCACACTGGGATTTATGCCTGAAGAACTAATTTATATGTATCTGGTTGTTCAGGCAACAGCGCTTACAGGCGTCTTAACCATGGCAAGGGCAATAGACTATTGGGGACCCAAGAAGGTGGTATGTCTTTCCCTTTTGATATGGATCGCGATCACAATCGCTGCCTATTTTGTCAACAATAAATTATATTTTATGCTTATTGCTTCTGTGGCTGGCCTTAGCCTCGGCACAATTCAGGCGGCCACACGCGCATTTTATACACAATTCATATCAAAAGGTATGGAGTCAGAGTATTTCGGAGTTTATAACCTTGTTGGTAAGTCATCGGCCATTTTAGGACCCATTGTTTTCGGAGCAATGTCTTCCACATTTGGAAGTCAGAGACCTGCTGTCCTATCTGTTTCACTATTTTTTGTTATCGGTTATTTCATTTTGCGGACTGTTGATGGTGGCAAACCAAATGTTACTTGATATGTTTGCTCTGTTTCCTTATATTAATATCAAAACACAAAGGGCATTTAACCAATAGAAAAATAAACGCCCTATATTGAAAAAGGGGGAACATATGGCTATTATTGACGAATTGAAGAAAAAAACTGAAGAAGGTTTAAAAACCCTCAAGGAAACCGCACAAGATTTAGCATTCAATGTGGAAAAACAGGCAAAGATTGGCAAAAAGAAATATGTTGATATTCTAAAACTTAAGCGAAGCATTCATAATATATACGCAGAAATTGGTGAATATGTCTATGACCAGTACGTATCCGGCAAAACGCCTAAAACAGACAGCCCATTTCTAAAGGAAAGATTGAGTTCTATAACAAGGATGAAATTGGAGATAAACGATTTAGAAGAAGAGATCGACGAAATTCAAAAAACACAGCCGCCAAAACACGGCGAAACACCCATTAGCAAATAATTTAGATTTACTATCTGTTAACCCAAAGTGTCTTTAGCGCCTCTTCTCTTGAATCAAAAAGATGAAAGATCTTGTTCATTCTCGAAAGACGAAAGATAGTATTCCACAAAACCCCTTTTATTGCACATCTTACATGAGATGGCGGCGTGAAACGTTTAGTTGCTCAATCGTAATCTTGCACTAAATCGCTTCACGCTAAAAAATAACCCAATATTTTTACAGATACTTTTTCGCAAGTACCTCTGCTATCTGTACTGCGTTCAATGCTGCACCCTTCCTTATGTTATCCGCCACAATCCACATGTTTAACCCATGTGCAACAGACTCATCACGTCTTATACGTCCCACAAATATATCATCTTTGCCTGCCGCATTTATTGCAAGAGGATAGAGATTCTTCGACGGATTATCCACAACTTTAACACCTGGCGCCTTGCTCAAAATCTCTCTCGCCTCCTCAGGTGTCAAATCCTTTTCAAATTCAACATTAACAGACTCAGAGTGGCCATAAAAAACAGGCACTCTTACGGTTGTAGCAGTAACTTGGATATTCTGATCTTCCATGATCTTTTTTGTTTCGTTTACCATCTTCATCTCTTCTTTTGTATAACCGTTTTCAATAAAGGAATCGATATGCGGTAGACAATTAAAGGCTATCTGGTGAGGGTAAACCTTTTTCACAATCTCATTCTGACCATATATGGCAAGAACCTGTTGCTCAAGTTCATAAATTGCCTTTTTTCCTGTTCCTGAAACAGCTTGGTATGTGGAAACAACAACCCTTTTAATCCGCGCCGCATCGTGAAGATGTTTCAATATAACTACCATCTGAATCGTAGAGCAGTTCGGATTAGCTATGATACCCCTGTTTTTATAGTCCTTTATTGCATGCTCATTAACCTCAGGCACTACAAGGGGGATATCCGGCTCCATCCTGAAAGCGCTTGTATTGTCGATAACCACGCATCCGCTTGCTGCTGCTATTGGCGCAAATTTAAGGCTTACCGAACCGCCTGGAGAAAATAATCCTATATCAACACCCTTGAATGACTCCTCATTTAATTCTTCGACCTTCAGGTCCATTCCTTTAAATGAAATAGTATTGCCAACGCTTCTTGACGAGGCAAGAAGCTTAAGGTTTTTTACTGGAAACTTTCTCTGTTCAAGTGTTGCCACCATCTCGTTTCCTACAGCTCCAGTTGCACCGGCCACCGCCACATTAAACTCTTTCATGCTGTTCCTCCAGTTTATTTTTAAGATATTTTACAAGTCCGCCATGATTTATAAGTTCTTCCATAAAGGGCGGAATAGGCTTGGCTTTGATCACTTTTTGATTGCATTTTATGGCTCCTGTGGATATATCTACCTCAATTTCTTCGCCTTCTTCAACCAAATCGATTATATCGGCTTCCAAAAGCGCAAGCCCCTTGTTAAAAGCATTTCTATAGAATATCCTCGCAAATGTCTTTGCTATTACAAGAGGTATACCTAAAGCTGATATGGCAATCGGTGCATGTTCCCTTGACGAGCCACATCCAAAATTAAGGCCTCCTATAATTATATCTCCTTGTCTCACTTCTTTGCTGAATCCAGGTCGCAATGGTTCCATGCAATGCTGGCCCAGCACCTTTGGATCTGTATGTGCAAGATATTGCGCAGGTATAATAATGTCCGTATCGATGTTATCCCCAAACTTCCAGACTCTTCCTTTAAGTTTCATTTCAACTCCTTTTTTT
>MWEV01000292.1 GCA_002071245.1 Deltaproteobacteria bacterium ADurb.Bin026 | reverse complement strand
TAGCGCTGAACCGCTTTCACCTTTAGAGATTTTGATAACAATAGCGCTTTACCGTTTTATACTGCCAGATAAGGACATAAAACTCTGTGGAGGCAAAGAAAAGAATCTGAGACAATTACTGCCTTTTGCGATTGAAGCGGGGTGCAACTCGTTAATGACAGGCAATTACCTGACCACCCTTGGCAGGAATGCGGCAAAAGATATAGAGATGATTATCGACCTCGGGTATACAGTAGATATGAAAAATCAAATCAAACCCTGAGCAAAAAATCCTGAATTCTAAATAAATGTTTGAAACATCCAAGACTATTTTTGTATGATGCTATATTATATAAGGTAATATAATCAGCATCCATCCGGAACAGGCAGGAGAAATACATGGATAGACCTTTTTTAGATATACTTTTGATAATAGTGTTAATAATTTTAAATGGTATTTTTTCTGCCGGAGAAATAGCGATCGTTTCTTCAAGGAAAAGCAAGATTAAAGAAATGATGAAAAACAAAAAGGATATAAGGACAGAAAGATTAATAGCAATGAAAGAGAATCCTGAAAGATTTCTCTCTGCTGTCCAGATCGGCATAACACTTTTCGGGACTCTTGCATCGGCTATTGGTGGAATCATATCGGTAAAATTTGTAAAACCCTTTTTAAGTAGAATTCCTTTTGTCGGGGCTTTTGATGACACCATTTCATTGGTGTTTGTCGTCGTGGTCATGACATATTTTTTTCTTGTTTTTGGTGAACTACTGCCCAAGTACATAGGCATCAACTATAAAGAGAAAATTGCGTTATGGATTACACCCCTCATAGAATTTACTTCGAAGGTATTCGCTGTTTTTGTTAACATTCTTTCGCTATCAGCCATGTTTTTCGTCAACAGCTTTAACCTGAAGAAGAGTGAAGACCAGATCAGTGAAGGTGAAATAATGATATTATTGGAGGAGGGCAGGCGAAAAGGCGTTTTTGGTGAAACAGAAGAAAAACTCATTGACGGGGTGTTTAAATTTGTTGACCGCTCGGTTAAGGAGATAATGGTCCCTAGGCCAAATATATACAGTATCAATTTAGAAGATAGCCCTGATGAGATACTTAAATATATTGTGGAAAATGAATTCTCCCGCTATCCAGTCTACAAGGGCAGTCTCGATAGTATTGTCGGGTTGGTTTATCATAAAGACATTGCAAAACAGATATGGTTGAAAAATCCAGTAAAACTCGAAAAGATTCTTAAAAAACCATATTTTATTCCGGATACAATGGAAATAAGTCTTCTTCTGAAAGAGATGCAGAAAAGACATCAACATATTGCCATTGCGGTAGATGAATATGGAACCACTGTGGGCATTGTTACGCTTGAAGATATAATGGAAGAGATATTCGGAGAAATAATGGATGAGACGGATGTGGATGATAGAATCGAAAGGTTGAAAGATGGTTCTTTTATCGTCGATGCATCCTATTCTGTAAGGGATCTGAATATGAGACTCGAAGACATAAACATCCCGGAATCTTCGGACTATGAAACACTTGGTGGTTTTATCCTTAGCCGCCTGAAGGACATTGCAAGGGGCGGCGAAATGATCGATCACGGAATGTACCGTTTTATTGTGGTTGGTGTGGAAGGGACAAGGATTACAAAGATAAAACTCGAAAAATTCAAGAAAAGACAGGCAGTGTGAGTCAATTATTGTTTATCTTAAACTCATCGCCTGTAGCACCATCCATGTCTTTAACGGTAAAATAATAACCGCTTTGTGTCCTTTTTCCTACAATATAGCGGAAGTAAAAACGTGTATCCGAGAGAAAACGCGTTTGTCCGCCGCTTGCCGCAGCTATTATATATGTTATTCCATCCATTTTCCTGCGATTATATAAATGGTCATGGCCTGAAACAACAAGCGAAACCCCTTGTTTTGCAAAGAGCTGATGGAGTTCGTCCCTCTGCTGTTTATACTTGTCAAGTCCGTGTAGACCGAAGATAGGAAATAGCGGTCGATGTACAAATACGAATTTATAACG
Source organism: Deltaproteobacteria bacterium ADurb.Bin026 (assembly GCA_002071245.1). GTDB lineage: Bacteria > Desulfobacterota > Syntrophorhabdia > Syntrophorhabdales > Syntrophorhabdaceae > MWEV01. The sequence continues at coordinate 2,392 of MWEV01000292.1, read as the reverse complement.
GAATATTTTTTGGAGTTCGTCTTTAAGCCATGCGAGCTGTTTACCTGTTATCATACCCTCTTCGCCGGGCAGTTCAGAGTTTAAAAAGATAAAAAGCGTATCTTCATTGGAATGAGAATAATATAATTCAGGAAAATATCTTAAAAATTCGTTGAGTGATTTGTTGCCTTGTATATCATGATTGCCTGGTGTAATGTGCAATGTTTTGTTTGAGCCGGTTATATCTATGAACCTTTTCCACTGCTTTGAGCTTCCCGGCGTGTGGATTGCATCACCGCAGTGGATTATTACATCTATATTTTGTTTGTCTATTGCTTGGATGAATTCTTCATAGACAGAATCATTCGAACCAATATGTGAGTCGCTTATAATCGCAAAAGTTTCTGATTCTGCATGTATGAATGTCGAAAAAAGACAGAGCAGAATAATTGCAGAAAGCAAAAATCCTTTAACGGTTTTTATTAATTTAATCAAAAACATTTATGAAAAAGCGTTTTTATTTCTTAGCAGCCCTTGATTTAGTTGGTTTTTTTATCTCCAGATTATCGAGACCGGACTCCCTGAATTCTTTTTCATATTTATTTATGAAAGGTATCTCCTTTTCAATGCGCTCTTCGTCTGACATTGATTCGACCTTTTCCTCTCCATATTTTGCAACAAGTTCACGCCTTGAAAATTCGAGCACCAACCCTTCCCATAATGCATATTCGTGATAATTGCTTATAATATCAAAAATATTTGTGTCGTTTTCGAAATCCTCTGTAATGAAATACCTTTTTGATTCATCATCAAATTCAACATAATTGCTGTAACCGAAATCCTTTGCAAGAGAAAAAAGTTTTTGTATAATCTCCGATTCCTTTTTTTCTGATTCGTCGGGTACTGTATTTTCGACCCATTCTCCAAGTATGGCGAGCTTTAAAAGTTCCTTGAATTGTTCTTTTGTAATATCCAGTTTCATTTTTTGCCTCCGATTTGTATTTTAAAAAAACAACATCTTTTAAAAATTAAACTAAAAAAACAGATATATATTCTGCATGTTGCTTATTGCTCGGGCAGGATAGAGATGTTTTTGCGGTATTCTTTCATTACCTTTTTTGTAAAAGGAGTGAGTGGTTCATCTTCTTCAAAAATTTTTCCTTTAGCCTTTTTTTGACCAACATTGTATGCAAAAAGGGCTTGATGGATATTTTCAAAATCATCGATCAGTTTCGATATATGGAATGTGCCGATACGTATGTTTTTATCTGGCTCTTGAAGGTCTTTTGAAGATTTATAATCGATACCATTGTTTTTTGCTATGAACTTCGCAAGAGAAGGTTTTAATTGCATAAGCCCTTTTGAGCCATCACGTGATGTAATGTTATGTCTGAAATTGCTCTCAACTTTTATGATTGCCAGAACAAGTCTATAATCAATGTCGTTTAATTTGCATTCGTCATATAACGTGTTTGTCATTTTCAAAAGACGGCTGTTGCTGAGTTTTATGTTATTTTTTTTAAGAAAATTTACTATCTCATTTATGACCATTTCTTTGTGGCTGTCACTGTTACAAAATGCCTTTGACGCGAAGTGTGTTGAAAATAAAACAAACCCGATCAGTAGGGGTATAAAAACAAAGACATATTTTCTTCTTTTTTCCATAAGAGTATTCATATTAATATATGCACAACGGCAATGTCAAATATTATCGTTCAATCCACCAATATCGTTTTATTATAGGTTATTAGCGTTCAGGGTATGTTTTATATAGTGTCTTCACCTATGATTTTCCACTCAGTCCCATTTTTTTGCAAATATAGTGCCTTCATGGATTCATCAGAGTAGTTGTCAGAGGAATATTTTTGAAAGAAACGCACTACAGCGAGGTTGCCTCCCCGATTGGGCGATAGTATGACAAAAGGCCTTTCTGTCTTTATATGGATAAATGTTTTGTTTTTGTTAACATTTATTTTTATCTTTCTGTAGGTATCCCAATCAATCTTGTTGCTGCTCAAGAAATCTTGAGAATAATGGTTGAGATATCTGTCGATTTGAAGGCTTTCCCATGCCTTTTTCCATGAGTCTATGAATGCTTGTATCTCTTTTTGCAGTATTTCGTGGGCTGTTTTTTCTGTCTGCTCAAGCTTGTCGACTACTATTATCGGTGTTCCATTTGTTTTGATGAGCGAGTGCATCTCCTTTAGTGCATCGTTTTCAATGGCAATACCGAGTTTTGTGTCTTCTAAATTCTCGCCGAGGCGCTTTTCCTTCAAGTGCCCATGAAGCCAAATCCATCCGCTGTTTTTGCCTTCCCTGAAGGTGATAGCGTTGGGATAATTGAGCACAAAGGCGCCGTATCCATAGACATCACGAACGCCTGGTGCCTGGAGAAACCTTAAAAGGAAAAAGG
>MWEV01000291.1 GCA_002071245.1 Deltaproteobacteria bacterium ADurb.Bin026 | reverse complement strand
CCGCCTCTCGGTACCTGTATGGTTAGATATGTAGGTCATCCGCAGCCAATAACGATTCCACTATATATAGAAGGAGTAAAAAAGGTTGTTATAAAGGGGGCGCTTATACCTGGATGGGTTGATGAACTCATAAAGGTACAGAGGGAAACGGGTTTTCTAAGTACTAAACCTGTTGAACTGAAAGATACAGCAGTGGTGCCATATGATTTGACTCTAAAACTATGGGATACGATTCCGAAATACAGGGACAACGGGCCCGCCGCCTCTGGTTTAAAGGTTATAGTAAAAGGCGAGAGAGAAGGGAAAGAGGTAACATATACCGCTGATATTGTGGGAAAAATGGCACCTGGTACAGGTCTTCCGGCCTCCATAGCTGCACTTATGATGAATAACGGTGAGATTAATGTAAAAGGAGTTGTGGCACCCGAGGGCTGCATAGATCCTGATAAATTCCTTGTAGAAATGATTAAAAGGGGTGCAAAAATACACCAGACAGAGAAGATAAAATCTATTCTTACTTTGTGATTCAGTCAGGTGTTTATCAACGGGTAAAACTGAATCGAATAATATCTCTCGCTAAACAAAACTGTTAAAAAACTATGAAATGGTCGATACGGTCCTATTAATCTTGGTTACTAAAGAGGAAAAGATTGCGGAAAAATATCTTGTGTAAGCACCATATAAAATGTTTGTTATTTGCTTGTAAAGATAAACAGGTTGTAATAATATACTTCAAAAGAGATGTATTCGAATATCATTGGAGGATTTTTATGCGAAAGGTATTACTGCTTGTGATGATTATTATATTACCGTTTAGTTTTTTGTCTTGTGAGTCCATTGGCGGGATGAGCGATACAACAAAAGGTGCTGCTGTTGGAGCAGGTCTAGGTGCAATAGCAGGCCAAATTATAGGCGGTAACACTGCCGGAACCTTAATCGGTGTTGCTGGAGGTGCCCTTGCCGGCGCAATTGTCGGTCATGAAATGGATTACCAGAAGGACAAGACACAAAAACAACAACAACAGCAACAGAGGGTATACGCATCTCCAGATACGACGCAACCTCCTCCGGGACAATGGACGGAGGTACCGGGACAGTGGGTAAATGGTAAATGGGTACCAGCCCACAAAGTATGGGTGCCTGTAAATCCATAACTTGCAAGAAGATTTCTGTTTATTCTAATGATATAGGGGGTTACAATATGAAAAAGGGTTTTGATATCCTTATACTTTTATTTATTTTGTCGTGTTTTCTTTTTGTCGTGCCGGTATTTTCACAAGGCACTGCAAAAGCCGTTGTTACGAAAGATGTAAAACTTTTCCAGGAAAAGGGTTTTGGATATTCAATCCAATATCCTGCCGACTGGATTTACAGAAAACAGGATGCACATATACTGCTTTTCAGCAGAAAAGATGTTGCAGAAAAATATGTACCGATAGTTGGCATTCAAAACCTTTTATCGACAAAGGCTAAAGACGGTAAATATCCGAACTTAATGGCTGTTATAGAGGACTTTCAGAATCAAATCAAGATAACAAAACATGCAAAGGTTTTTCCTCCGGAACCATTTATATATAACAAAAGGGGGTTGAGACTTTCAGGCCAGCAGTTTATTGCCGAATACAATTATAAAGGTGTCAACAATAAACAATACCTTGTTGCTATACCAAGACTCAACGGCGATATTTTTCATGTATTCATTTATTCGGCACCTGAAAACCAATATGATATATATTTTGATACTGCGAAGGCAATGCTCGATTCCTGGATAATTGAAAAGTGATATCTCTGGATAATTTTGGACAAAAGTAGCAAAAAAAAAACAGATTATCAAAACATGTATCTTCGCATGTTAATGTTTAGCAGCAATCCTACAGATGCAAGGATTGAAACAAGAGATGAACCCCCATAACTGATAAATGGTAAAGGTATCCCGACAACAGGGGCGATGTGTATAGCCATCATTACATTTATCGTAAACTGCAGAAAAATGATTGTTGTAAGACCAAATGCTATAATAGAACCCAGCTCATCATAGGCCTCTTGAGATATTTTAAGGCACCTGTAAATGAATGAGGCAAACAGTACAAAAAGGACGACCGAACCAATGAAACCCCATTCCTCTCCAATTACTGTGAATATAAAATCTGTGTGATGTTCCGGGATAAATTGCAGTTTGTGTTGTGTTCCAGACATGTATCCCTTTCCGAATAGTTTACCTGAACCAACAGCAATCAACGCCTGTTTTGCATGATAACCGAACCCAGAAGGATCGGCATCGATATTGATAAAGCTCAGCACTCTCATTTTCTGATAAGTTTTTAAAAGATAATTCCAGGCAACAAAAGGTATTATTGCACCGATACCCATAATAACAGCATAGGTTGATTTCTTTAAACCCACGAACCAGAGTATGCAAAGGCTTACTAAAACAATTATTATACCTGTGCCAAGATCAGGCTGTTTTAGTATTAATATAAAGGGAACAATAACGTATAACATAGGTACGCAAATATCTCTCAAGCCGAGCGGATTGTTGCCACTTTTTCTCTGGTAGAGCATATTTGCCAGAAACACAACTATTATAGGTTTCATAAACTCAGACGGCTGTAAGCTTATGCCGAAAACATTTATCCATCTTTTTGCCCCACCTGCAGCCATTCCAATTATAAGTACGAGAAGTACCAGGAAAAATCCAGAAAAGTATATCCATTTCGAGTATTCAGCGATTAGCCTGTAATCGTACTGTACTATAATAACTATTAGAAATATCCCTATTGCAAAGGCTATCAACTGTTTGATTAAGAAATTGTAAGAACCACTGTAAAAAGAACTGGTTGCGCTGAAAAGATTTAAAAGGCCAACTGCAAAGATGGCGAGTCCGTTGATAATGAGGTACCAGTCAAGGTGATATAGCCTTCTTTTATCTAATTTCATAAACCCTTGCTTCCTTTGTTTCAATCTTTGGTGCCAGGAGATTTTCAGCAATCAATTTTGCTATAGGTGCTGCTGCGCTTGAGCCATGCCCCCCATATTCTGCAAGTACAGATATTGCAACAGCGGGTTCTTCAGCAGGGGCATATGCAATAAACCAGGCATGATCGCCAAGGTTCTTCCCTTTTTCACCTACTGATTGAGCTGTTCCTGTCTTGCCGCTCATGTTTATTGTTTGAATACGCGAGCCGTATGCCGTACCACTTGGTTCATTTACAACGCCTCGCATACCGTCTTTGATAATCTTAATTACATCCTTTTTTATCTTCACATTTGTTTTCATAACTGGTTCAAAGGTTTTTATGATCTTCCCTTCTGGTGATACTATCCGATTGACTATCTGTGGCTTGAAGGTAACACCTTCGTTAGCGACAAAAACAGATAATTGTAAAAGCTGTACAGGTGTGAGCCAAACAGCTCCCTGGCCTATCGAAACAGACAAGGTTTCACCTTCATACCATGGTTGCCCATATGTCTTTTTTTTCCATTCAGAAGAGGGTACAAGACCATTCTTTTCGCTTGGCAAATCAATACCTGTTGCTCTTCCAAGACCTATCTCTTCGGCTATCTCGTGTATTCTGTCTATGCCGAGTTTCAAGCCCACATTATAAAAAAATACGTCACAAGATTCAACAATGCCCCTATGGACTGATACTGCGCCATGGCCACCTTTTTTCCAACATTTAAACACGCGATTTCCAAAAGGAAATCCACCTCTGCATGAAAAACTTGTTCTTTCGTTTATAATGCCACTGTTTAATGCCTTCAAGGCTGTTAAGATCTTAAATGTTGAACCTGGGGGATACCTGCCCTGTGTTACCCTATTTTGTAATGGGTGAGATTTATCTGTTATAATCGCCTTCCAGTCTTCTTTTGAAATGCCTCCAGCAAATTTATTTGGATCAAATGCAGGTCTGCTCACAAGGGCGGTTACAGCGCCAGTCTTTGGTTCTACGGCAATGCAACCACCTTTTTTGCCTTCATAAGCCTTTTCAACTGTTGTCTGGATTTCAAGATCTACATTGAGATACAGGCTGTTCCCTGGTATTGAATCTTTGATGTCGAGCGTTCTAACTTCTCTCCCCATAGCATCAACTTCAACCCTCTTTTCACCATCAATTCCACGGAGATATGATTCATAAGCCCTTTCAAGGCCATATCTGCCAATGAAATCTCCCGGGGAATAACTCTTAAATTCCTTTGTCTTAATCTCTTCATCGCTGATTTCTGAAACATAACCAAGCATATGTGCCATCATCTTGCCATAAGGGTAATTTCTTTTTGGCTCAATCTGAATGCTTACCCCGGGTAGATATACCCTGTTTACCTCAACCTTTGCCACCTCTTCCATAGTAATGTCCGACTTTATCTTTACTGGAAACGATTGGGGAAATCCGCTTGACGATTTCAGCTTATCTAAAATTTCTTCTCGGTCAAGATTGATAAGTTTTGCAAGACCGTCAACAGTTTGATTAAAATCCTTTATATCTTCAGGTGTTATATACATATTAAAAGATGGTCTCGTATCTGCAAGAATTTTACCTTTTTTATCGTATATGATTCCCCTTGGGGCTATCACCTTTTTAACCCTTATGCGATTCTGTTCAGAAAGCTTTCGCATTTCATTTCCCTTCATGATTTGAAGGTCCCAGAGTCTAACGCAAAGGATGATCAGGGTAAACAAGAGCAACCTTTTGCACCACTTATATCTACCGCTTATCGTTGTGTTATCGTCTTTAGTGAAATTCTTCAGTTTGTTACCCTTTCTAATACTCTCTTTGCAAAAACCTTTCGTTTAAATATTCAATCAGAACAAAAATGAAAATTGAAACAAAACCTGTAAATATAGAATTTGGAATAATGTAAACCAGGACATTAATAGCATTCTTTAGTTCGCCTCTGGAAAGAAGTGAAAAGATAATAAAAAGGATTGATTCAAATAATACATAACCTCCACATATATATGAAAAACTGTATTTGGAGTCAATAAATACTTTGCCTCTCAGAAGTATCAACAAAATGAAAGCACAAGTTTTTGTAAATATTATTGAGCCTTGAGGTGCATTTGATAGTATTTCCTGAAACAAGCTGATAATCAATGTTGCAACAAGACCTGTCCCTGGACCTAAAAAGATTGTAGTATAAATTATGAAAGGAATGCCGATGTCAGGTTTAAAAAATTCTACAGGAAAAACTAAAAACATGGCTGACTCGATGATCATCAAAAGTAAACAGGTTAGAATATAGATAGATGCCTTCATCTTTTCTTTACTATGAGAACTTCATCTACTCTTTTGTAATTGTTGAATGGCATCACATCAACGTCTGCAAAGATACCTGCTTTATTACGGTTTATTGTAATAACTATGCCTACTGGAATTCCTTTAGGATATACGGTGTCTTTGCCTGAAGTTATAAGTTTATCCCCTATTGCGATTTCGTCGTTTTTCAGTACATATTTTAATTTAAGTGTTGTTTGATCTGTGCCTTCAAGTATACCCCTCGAATTTTTACCGTCTACATAAACGTCAACAGAGGAGTTTGTATCATTGATTATCATCACCTTAGAATGCCATTTGTTGACTTCAACTGCTTGGCCCACTACACCTTTTGGCGTAATAACAGGCATTTTCTCTTTAACCCCATGATCCCGACCTTTATCGATAATAATACATTTAAACCAATTTTTTAAATCTTCACCTATTACGCTTGCAGCAATCATGGTGTTAGGATACTGTTCAACAAGGTGCAAAATAGATTTCAGTCTTTTATTTTCTTTTTCTAACTCAGCCAACCTATGGTTTTCTAGTTGAAGTGATTCAAATTTTTTTTGTAATTCGAAATTTTCCTTTTTTACACCTATTAGGTTGAAGTAAGAGTCATATATATATCTTGCAAGCTGTGTTGGTTTACTTAATAATTTCAGGGCAGGGCCTGTTGCTTCGCCCATACATATTTTGATCTTGGAATAACCTTTAAAAAATGACGGTATGTTGGTAAAGACAAGAAAGGATATTACAAGAACAAGAACAGCAATGGTGATGATTATGGTTTTTTTCAATTACCCACTTATATCAAAAATAGGTTGCTATTTCTTTCAAGAGTGCAACTTCATCGAGTGCTTTTCCTGCACCTTCTACAACCGCAGTAAGGGGATTTTCTGCAATAATAACGGGGAGCCTTGTTATCTCTTTAATTAACAAATCAAGGTTCTTCAAGTTTGCTCCACCACCGCTTATAACAATACCCTTGTCAACTATATCTGACGCAAGTTCTGGAGGTGTCCTTTCGAGTGCTATCCTCACCGCTTCAACAATCGAATTTACTGGCTCTGCTATTGCCTCTCTTATTTCTTTAGAAGATATTTCAAGGGTTTTTGGTATTCCACCGACCAGATCTCTACCTTTTACCTCCATGGTCAGTTCTTCATAATCTAAGGCAGGGTATGCGGAACCAACGCCTATCTTTATTAGTTCGGCGGTTCTTTCTCCTATGAGCAGATTATATTTTCTTTTTATATACTGGATGATAGCCTCGTCAATCTTATCACCCGCTACCCTTACAGAACTGCAATATACTATGCCTGCAAGGCTTATAACCGCCACTTCTGTCGTACCGCCCCCGATGTCGACTATCATGTTGCCGCTTGGTTCTGTGATGGGAAGGCCGACGCCAATGGCCGCTGCCATTGGTTCTTCGATCAGATATACTTCCCTTGCACCAGCCGATTCAGCAGATTCTTTTACCGCCCTTTTTTCAACGGGTGTGATAACGGAAGGTACGGAAATAACAATACGTGGTCTTGCATAAGACTTTTTGTTATGAATTTTCTGAATAAAATATTTCAGCATAGCTTCGGTGATTTCAAAGTCTGCGATAACACCATCTTTTAAGGGTCTGATAGCAACGATATTTCCTGGTGTCTTGCCAAGCATCTTTTTTGCCTCTTCTCCTACCGCTATTACCTTTTTTGTTCCTCTTGAATCTTTATGAACTGCCACTACGGATGGCTCATTGGATACAATACCCCTTCCTTTTACATACACAAGTGTGTTTGCAGTACCGAGATCTATAGCCAAATCTTTGGATATAAAGCCGAATAATGATTCGAACATTACGAGTACCTTCTTTTTAGGATTAAAGTTATTGAAAAAGTTGTTCTAATATACTATTTTAGGTTTTTAAAATCAATAGTGGGGAGACACTATGTTAAAATTCATGAGAAAATATGCGACCGGCTATCTTGTTAAATCTTTATTCGGCATTATCATCATTGTTTTCATCTTTTGGGGCGTTGGTTCATTCAAGGGAAAAGAAAAGGTTGTAGCAAAGGTTGGTCCATATAAAATATCAATCGTTGAATATCAAGAGTCCTATAACAGATTACTCAATTTTTACAGGATGCTTTATAAAGAAAGACTCGATGAATCAACACTCAATCAACTCAAGATAAAAGAAAAGGCAATGGATGAGATTGTTGACAGGTATGTATTACTTATTAAGGCGAGGCAGATGGGTATTGATGTATCCAATAAGGAATTTGCTGAATATATTGCAAACATAGATGCATTCAAAAGAGATGGAAAATTTAGCAAAAGTGCATATGTAGAGGTTTTGAAAAGAAACAATATCGATCCCAAGAAGTTCGAAGAATCAGAGAGAATTAGATTGCTTACAACCAAGCTGGTTACCATCATAAGCGACAATGGTTCCATTTTTAGTGAGGATGACGCATGGAAAGGCTATATAAAAGAGAGAGGGAAGGTCAATCTCTCATATGTTCGGTTTGATCCTGCGTCATTCAGGGATAAGGTGGTCTTAAGCGAGAAAGAGGTAGAAGATGTTTATGCAAAAGAAAAGGACAGATATAAAAGTGAAAACACTTACAGGCTAAAATACATCACTATAAATGATAAGTCTCCTGTCAAGGATGATAAGGCATATGTTGATCTTTTGAAAATTAAGAATATTACTGAATATGCAAAACAAAAAGGTCTCGATGTGCATGATTTAGGCATGCTCAATGAAAGAGAATTAATAAAACGGTTTAAAGAGCTGAAAATCGAAGAGTGGCTTTATGGTCTGAAAAAAGGGGATATTTCCCTCCCTGTCAGAGATGGTTCACACTCTTATATCTTTCAACTGATCGATGCTGAAAATGGAAAGCCATTTGATAAAAATCATGTTCTTAAGGAAATCAAGGATAAACTCATAAAAGAAAAGGCTGGTTTTGTGGCAAAGGCGGCGGCTGAGGCTGAAATCAAAAAATATTCATTTGATTCCAAAAAAGATACAGGACTGATTCCGAGAAACTCTTCGTCTATCCCGAAAATTGGTATGTTGCCCCCTGAAGACGTCGGCGTATTGTTATTGACAAAAGACAATAAAATTTATGAAAAACCTATTTATATCGACAGTATGTACTATATTTTTGCGTTCAAAGACGAAAAGCAACCAGAAAGGGAAGAATGGGAGAAGGATAAAAAAAGCTATATGCAGTATGCTTCCATAAAAAAGAGGGAAGAATATTTTAAAAACTTTATTGAAGAATTGAAAAAGAAACAAAAGATCGAGCTAAATTGGAAGGAAATATGATATTAATTACAAGTTCAAAGATCAGACCGAACAAAATAGGATTGATCACCGGAAAGTGTTGTTGAGTACAGCAGGTGATTACATTAGGCATTGATACTTCCTGTGATGACACGTCTGTTGCACTACTGAATGGCGACAATAAGATTCT
>MWEV01000290.1 GCA_002071245.1 Deltaproteobacteria bacterium ADurb.Bin026 | reverse complement strand
GCCCTTCTCAATTTGGAGGCAGAAACCATTTTCATGGTTTTTGTAATAGTCTGAGTACTGTTTATACTGCTAATCTTCCTTTTTATATCCCTTAAAGTTGCCATCGGATGCCCTTAATATGTAAACTTTTGTTTGAATTCGTCGAGCACTTTGATAAGCTTTTCATCAATCGCAGAATCGATCTGTTTCTTTGTTTTTATCGATTCATATAAGTCTGGATGATTTTCCTCAACATATTTAAGCAGTTCCTGTTCATATTTCTTGAGTGCATTTTCAGGATACGCGTCTATGTATCCCTTTGCACCTGCATAAAGCAACACAACCTGTCTCTCAACAGGGATAGGAACATATTGACCCTGCTTGAGCAGTTCGGTAAGGCGTGAACCCCTTGCAAGCAAAGCCTGAGTAGCCTTATCAAGGTCGCTTCCAAACTTGGCAAATGCAGCCATCTCTCTGTACTGTGCAAGCTCAAGTCTCAAACGACCAGCTACCTGCTTCATCGCCTTTATCTGTGCGTTACCTCCAACCCTTGAAACAGAGATACCGACGTTAATCGCTGGCCTAATACCTGCATAAAAGAGTTCTGGTTCAAGATATATCTGGCCATCTGTAATCGATATAACGTTTGTAGGTATGTATGCGGATACGTCGCCAGCCTGAGTTTCAATAATAGGAAGGGCTGTTAGGGAGCCACCGCCATGCTCGTCGTCCCATTTGGCTGACCTTTCGAGCAGTCTTGAGTGCAGGTAAAAAATATCACCAGGGTAAGCCTCTCTTGCGGGCGGTCTTCTTAATAGCAAAGATAACTGTCTGTAAGCAACAGCATGTTTTGAAAGGTCATCATAAACAATCAGTGCATGTCTTCCTGTATCCCTGAAGTACTCACCCATTGCAGTTCCAGAAAATGGTGCAAGGTATTGGAGCGGTGCTGGATCGCTCGCAGTCGCTGCAACAACTGTTGTATACTCCATCGCGCCATAGCTGTTCAATAGGTCAACTGTCCTTGCAACAGACGATCTTTTCTGCCCAATAGCAACATATATACAAAACACGTCGTTACCCTTTTGGTTGATGATCGTGTCGATTGCGATAACGGTTTTGCCCGTACCTCTGTCACCGATGATCAATTCCCTCTGACCCCTACCGATAGGTATCATGGCATCAATTGCCTTTATTCCTGTCTGAATCGGCTCTTTAACGGGTTGTCTCACAACGACACCAGGTGCGGTCTGCTCAACGTTTCTATACTCTTTAGCTTCAATTGCACCTTTGCCATCTATAGGGTTTCCGAGACCATCAACAACCCTCCCGATCAGAGACTCACCAACAGGTACTCGGGCAATCTTGCCTGTCCTTTTTGCCAGATCGCCTTCTTTGATTTTATAGTCTTCCCCAAAAACGACTGCGCCTATATTATCCTCTTCTAAGTTAAGAACCATTCCTGTTATGTTATGCGGGAATTCAAGCAGCTCTCCTGCCATTGCATTTTCGAGCCCATAAATCCTTGCAATACCGTCACCAATAGAGATTATTACACCAGTTTCCTGCAGATTGACCTCTTTTTCAAACCCTGAAATCTTCTGCTCAATAATCCTGCTTATCTCGTCTGCCCTAATCTCCATATGTTCTACTCCTTCAAGATATTTTCCTTCAGTAATTCAAGCTGTCTTTTTGCGCTTCCATCGATTATCGTACCCTTGATTACAACCTTAACACCACCCATCAGCGATTTATCCTCAACTTCAGCCAAGACAACTTCCTTATGCAATTTTTCTTTCAGCACATCTTCTATGTTTTGTATTGTATCTTTTTCGAGTGGATAGGTTGAATACAAAGTTCCCCTTACCCTACCTTCCTTGTCGTCGATGAGTTCACTGTAGACATCCCTGATAAGGGGGAGATATCCCATCCTGTTATTTTCAAGCAGCATATTGAACATGTTTGCCAGCGGCAAAGAGGCACCAAATACCCTCATCACATCGCCGAGTAATTCCTTACGTTTACTCATCTCGGTGATAGGAAGCATAATGGCCTTACCCAACCTCTGTTCTTCTTTGAATAACTTAAGGATTGCATCAAGTTCCTCAAAATAGGCACGGTATTTACCGTCTTTCTCTCCAACGGTGAAGAGTCCTCTTGCATATCTTTTTGCAATGGATTGACTTATCAATTCATGCTCCTCAATTTTTCTATAAACTCGCCCACCATTCTATCGTGGTCTTTTTTTGTAATTCTATCCAGAACGATCTTTTCTGCATTTTCAATCGTCTTTTTTGCAATCTCTTCTTTAATCTTGCCCATTACATCTCTGGCTTCCTGTTCATACGTCAGTTTAGCCTGTAATTTTATCTTGGATGCAAATTCTGCAGCATCATCGAGTATCTTTTTCTTTTCTTTCTCAGCCTCAGCCATCACTTTATTCTTAAAGGCAACTATCTCTTCGTCGAGCTTTGCGATTTTTTTCTCATACTCCGCCTTTAATGCCTCTGCCTCTTTATATGTCTTTTCCGCCTCTTCAAGCTTGTCTTTTATCGTCTGGTGGCGGGTTAAAAGATAATCTTTCAGGGGTTTGCCCGCAAATTTCACAAGAAGTCCAACAAGAACGAAAAAGTTTACAAACTTAAAAACCCATGACCATATAGATTCGGGGCCACCACTCATTAAATACTCCTTTTCAGTATCTTCTGTGCAACATCTGCTGAAAGTCTCTTTACCTCTGATTCCATAGAATCGTAAACTTTCCTGCTTTCCTGTTCTATCTCCGCCCTTAAACGAGCAAGTTCGTCAGAAAGTTCTGCCCTTGTTTTTTCGATGATCTTCATTGAACTTGTATGCGCCTCGCTCAGCATAGCGTCTTTTGATTCAAGAATAGGTCTTTTTCTTTCCTTAACCTTCTCTTCATAAGATTTTTCAAGTTCACCCAACTCTTCTTTTATAGTGCTTGATTTTCCGAACAAAGAGCCTATTGTGCCATCGCGTTTGTTTAATGCCTTTAAAACCGGCTTAAACAGAAAAATATTAAGAAGAATGAGTAGAATAAGGAAATTTGCAAACTGAATGAATAATGTGTAATTAAAATCGATCACCTTTTAACCCCTTTTTGGTCTGGCCAAAAGAATTATTTCACATAGTTTTATTATCATAAACTAAACCCTTTTGCAATTTTTTTATTAATAAATTTTTAAAAAAAATATTTTTTATGTTCTTTTCATAAATAATGTTTAATATCACAGCACTAAACCGGAAATATCTTTCCTGGATTAACAATATTGTTGGGGTCGAAAAGATTTTTAATCTTTTTCATCGTATTTATCACCTCTGGAGACAACTCCATACCCAAATAAGCAGCCTTAGAGGTACCAATTCCATGCTCTCCCGAGAGGGTACCTCCAAGTTTTATGGTTTCCGAAAATATCTCCCTTACAGCCTCTTCTGCCTTTTTTCTATCCTCTGGAGTTTCCTTAATCATTATACTTACATGGAAATTGCCATCACCTGCATGACCAAAACTTAATATAGGGATTCCATATTTTTTCTGGAGCCGTTCGAGAAATCTTATCAGGTTTGGTATATTGGAACGTGGTACCACAACATCTTCAGCTATCTTTACTGGGTTTAGGTTATAGGTCGCCTGAGACACAACCCGTCTTGCCTGCCATAACTTATCCGCCTCTTTCGGGTCTCTTGTTAGTTTTATGTCTGAAGCATTGTGCTGTACAAGGACTGCCTTTATCTTTTCTGCCTGAGATTCAATAGAAATACTGTCGCCATCAACCTCTATGAGTAATAACCCCTCTATATCTTCAGGGATACCCATTGGATTTGCCTGTTCACTACAACGTATAGATGCCTTGTCCATAAATTCGATTGTAGAAGGTATGATCTTTGAGGCAATGATCGCAGAAACAGCCTCTGCAGTATCTTCGACCTTTTTAAAAAGGGCAAGTGTTGTTGCCTTTGATTCGGGTAGTGGTATAAGCTTTAGGTTAATCTTCGTTATTACCCCCAACGTACCTTCGCTTCCCACAAAAAGTCTCGTCAAATCATAGCCCACAACACCCTTCATGGTACGCACACCAACATTCAAAATCTCGCCTGTTGGGATTACAACCTCAAGACCTATTACATAATCCCTTGTAACACCGTATTTTAATGAATTCGGACCACCGGCGCATTCGGCAACATTCCCACCAATGCTCGAGTATTTGTAAGACGCCGGATCAGGGGGGTAGCAAAGTCCATATTTTGCAATTTCTTCCTGAAATACATATGTAATGACACCTGGTTCCACGACTGCTATCAGGTTCTTCGTGTCAATCTCCAGTATCCTGTTCATTCTCGTGAACACAAGCACCACACCGCCTCTAATGGGCACCGATCCGCCGGTAAGACCTGTACCCTGGCCTCTTGGAATCACCGAAAACAGGTACCTATTTGCAAGGATAAGTATCTTGGAAACCTCATCAGCAGACGATGGAAACACAACCATATCCGGCACTGCGCCATCCGTCCTCGCATCATACGAATAGCATCTCCTGTCTTCGAGTGATGTAAGGGCGTTCTCCTCACCAACTATTTTTGTTATTTCACCAATTATTTTTGCATCCATTTTTTCACCAATAAAGTCGTTCAGCGTTCAAACTTCGATTAAAAGCAATGTCCTCAGATTTTTTAATCTTTATCACCTTTAAAGATAGCCCCTGTTGCAGCACTCGTTACCATTTTTGCATAGCGTGCCATGTAGCCTTCCTTTATTTTAGGCTCCGGTCTTACCCACACCGACATACGTTTTTCCATCTCCTTTTTAGAAACGATTATATCGATTGTCTTTTTGTTGAGATCAATTACGATCTTGTCTCCGTCTTTTGCAAGGGCTATCGGGCCTCCCTCTGCTGCCTCGGGCGATACATGGCCTATACATAAACCTCTTGTGCCACCAGAGAATCTTCCATCAGTTATTAATGCACAGACCGTGTCAAGTCCTCGTCCGGCAAGCATACTTGTGGGGCTAAGCATCTCTCTCATGCCTGGCCCACCCTTAGGCCCTTCATAACGAATGATTATCGCATCTCCTGCCCAGACCCTGCCTTCCATAATTGCAGCGCCCGCCTCTTCCTCGCTGTCAAATACGCGTGCCTTCCCTTCGAAATGCCATATGCTTTCTGATACCCCTATTCTCTTTACGATGCAACCGTCAGGCGCAAGACTGCCGCTTAACACAGCAAGTCCACCTTTATCATGGTATGGTCTGTCAATTGGTCTTATCACTTCTGTATCGCTTACTACGGCATGCTTTATGGTGTCTCCTATCTTTTTGACTTCAACAGTAAGACATCCCTTTTTTATAAGACCCTTTCCGGATAGTTCTTTCATGATACCATATACACCGCCCGCATCATTCAGGTCTTCAAGATGATGCTGTCCTGCCGGGCTCATGTTACATATATGCGGCACTTTCTCAGATATTTCGTCAAATGTGTTGAGTTCCAATTTAATACCACCTTCATGGGCAACGGCTGGCAGATGAAGAGCAGTATTTGATGAACCTCCAAAGGCCATATCAACAGTGATGGCATTTTTAAATGCATCAAGCGTCATAATGTCCCTCGGTTTAATATCTTTTTTCACAAGTTCCATAATCTTTTTTCCCGCCATCTTTGCCAAACGTAGTCTGTCAGAATGAATCGCCGGTATGGTACCGTTACCAGGTAGTGCGATACCAAGCGCCTCCGAAAGACAATTCATCGAGTTTGCAGTAAACATACCGCTGCATGAGCCTGCGCCCGGACATGCACAACCTTCAAGCTCATATAATTCGTTTTCTGTCATATGCCCTGCCACTACTTTTCCAACCCCCTCAAATACAGTTATGAGGTCAACGGTTTTTCCTTTATGGCGTCCGACAAGCATAGGCCCTCCGCTTACCATTATACACGGGATATTAAGTCTCATAGCCGCCATCATCATACCTGGGATAATTTTGTCACAGTTCGGTATAAGCACAAGACCATCAAACGGGTAAGCCTTAGCCATAACCTCCACCGAGTCACAGATAAGCTCACGCGAACCAAGCGAATATTTCATGCCCTCATGCCCCATCGCTATACCATCGCATATTCCAATTGTTGAAAATTCCATAGGCGTTCCGCCCGCCATTCTAATGCCGTCTTTCACTGCCTGGCATACTCTATCCAGATGCATGTGCCCAGGTATCAATTCATTTGCAGAATTGGCAATGCCGATTATATGTTGTTCAAGCTCCTCCCTTAGATAACCTAACGCATTCATAAGGCTTCTATGTGGAGCCTTTTCAATACCTTTTTTCATTCTATCGGATCTCATCGTTTCCTCCCTCTTGTTTGCTCATAACTGGTAGCTCATCGGCCAATTGCACTCTTAATATGGCAAAGCCACAATATTTTTGTGAAATCATGTTAAGCCCTTTTATATTTCTCGTTTAACAACCTCTTGAACCGCGGTATATAAATAATCTCGAAGGCCTCTTCCTTTCCAGGAAACATTTTCAATGCATGCCTTTTTACACCTTCCACTATTGCAATTGCCTCATCGTGAGACACATTCTGCGTTCTGATGTATTCTATTGTAAAATCAACTATAAAACGCAGACGTTTTAACTTTTTTTCTTCTTCGAGAAGTTCATCATCCATCAGATAACCCCAAGATAAACCCCAAATAGCCTCGGCATCAACAAATATCAAAAAAGGCATTCGTACGATTGATTCCTTTTTTGGTATGCGTTAACAAAAATGCTTTAAGCACCAAATTCCAAGCAAATTCACCTCTTCGCTTTCTTAATCGAACCCTTAATCTCTACAAACAACCACAGACATACCCCAAAAGAAATCGATATATCCGCTACGTTAAATGCCGGCCAGTGGTATCTACCACAATAAAAGTCAAGAAAATCCACAACATACCCTTGCGTCAATCTGTCATACATATTGCCAATTGCACCTGAAAGTATACAGATAATCGAGAATCTTTTGGAAAACTCAAGGGGATAGGCAAAAACAACATAAAATAGCATTCCGATTACAGCAAGAGGCAAAAAAGTAAATATATATTTTGCATACGGGTGTTGTGCCAGTAAGCTAAATGCACCCCCCGTGTTTCTTGCGTGAACAATTGAGAAAAAGGGAACAACGGCAATACCCTCGAGATACTCTAAGTAACTAATTATGAGCACCTTTGTAAATCTATCAATGATAAAAACAACTGGTATTACAAGGAAGACAAGATACTTTCGCATCTTTTACACACACGGGGGAATTTTTCAGAATCTACCATATCCGTTGTATATTGCCAGCACCGTTGACATTTTTCACCATCAGCCCTCATAACTGCAACGTTAACATCATCCCCCTGCCGAAGCTCGATCTGTGACACTATTACTATTTCTTTAAGTTCGTCACCCAATTTATTCAGTAAAAGATATTCTTTCTCAGGCACTGTAACAATTACCTTTGTATCAAGCGAATGTCCTATGACCTTTTCAACCCTCTTTTCCTCGATCTTTTTGTTGATGAGTTCTCTTAACTCCCAGATCCTTGACCACTCCTCTTCTAATTCACCGCTTATATATTCCTTTTCAACACGCGGAAATGTCGTGAGAAACACACTCTCTTCCTCTACATTTCCCTTTAGATATAACCACATCTCTTCTGCGGTATATGATAAAACAGGTGCGAGCAGCTTTACAAAAGACACGAGCGTTTCAAACATAACCGTCTGCGATGCCCTTCTTTTTGTGGAATTCTTGCTTTCCACATATATCCTATCTTTAACGATGTCAAGATAAAGTGCGCTTAAATCCACTGCACAGAAATTATGCAGGCTGTGATAGATTGCATGAAATGAATAATTGTTATATGCCTTTAAAACCTTTTCAATCAGCATATTGAGCCTCGACATCATCCATTTGTCAAGGTAAGAAAACTTTTCATATGGTACAGCATCTGTTTTAGGATTAAAGTCATCGTTTATATTCGCATGCAGAAATCTCAGTGTATTCCTTATTCTCCTGTATGTCTCGATAAGCCGGTTTATAATGTCCTTTGATATCTTTATATCATCCCTGTAGTCTTCATAGGTAACCCAAAGCCTCAGTATCTCGGCACCATATTTTTCGATTATCTCATCAGGGGCAATGACATTGCCAAGAGATTTCGACATCTTTCTGCCTGCTCCATCCACAACAAAGCCGTGTGTCAGCACCGTCTTGTAAGGTGCATATCCCTCATTTCCGACAGATGTTAAGAGCGAGCTGTGAAACCATCCGCGATGCTGGTCACTTCCCTCAAGGTACATATCCGTCGGATATTTAAGCTCCGGTCTCTTCTTGCATACAGCCGCCCAACTTACCCCGGAGTCAAACCATACATCTACGATATCCTCCTCTTTTACAAAGGATTCACTACCACAATGTTTACAAACCGCACCTTCAGATAGAAAAAATGATGCCTCTTTTTCGAACCACACATCTGCGCCTTTTTCTTTTACGGCTTTTATGACATTTCTGAATGTTTCCGAACTCCAGTAAGGTTCTCTACATTTCTCACAATAAAAGATCGTGATAGGGATACCCCATGTCCTCTGGCGTGAAATACACCAGTCAGGCCTCATGGACAGCATATTGTAGATGCGGTCTCTACCCCAGGAAGGTATCCATTCCACCCTGTCAATTTCATTAAGACCCTTCTGACGCAACCCCTTGCTATCCAACGAAACAAACCATTGTTCTGTCGCCCTGAAAATGACCGGTTTCTTGCATCTCCAGCAATGAGGATAGGAATGCTCAATTTCATCTTTGTGCAGAAGCTTCCCAAGTTCTTCGAGTTTTTCTATTACACGTGGGTTGCTGTCGAAGACATTCATCCCCTTAAAAAACGCTACCTCATCTATAAATTCGCCTTTATCGTTTACAGGCGAATAAACATCCAGTCCATATTCGAGACCCGTCTCGTAATCTTCCTCGCCGTGTCCTGGGGCGATATGGACAGCACCCGTCCCTGTATCGTTTGCAACGTAATCTGCAAAAACGATTACAGAGTCCCTGTCAACAAAGGGATGCTTGAATTTAAGCCCTTTTAACCTTTCGGGCTTGATTTCATCTATTACCTTATACCCTTGTATGCCCGCTCTTGTGGTAATGTCTTCGACGAGGTCTTTCAGCACAATCATAACAGCATCATCAGTTTCAACAGAGATATAGGTAAAATCAGGGTTAATTGCTATCGCGAGGTTTGCGGGCAACGTCCATGGTGTTGTTGTCCATATTAGCATATAGATGGGTTTTTCCGGGTAGTTTGGAAATATTCCATTCCTCTCGCCTTTGAAAGGGAATTTTACATATATAGATTTAGATTTTTTTGTGTCATATTCAATCTCTGCCTCCGCAAGGGCAGTCATGCAGCTTACACACCAGTATACAGGTTTCTTTTTCCTGTAGACCTCACCTCTCTCAAAAAATTTTTGCAACTCTTCTATAATAGTCGCCTGATAATCAAAATCCATAGTTATATATGGATGCGCCCAATCACCCAAGCCCCCGAGTCTTTTGAATTCATTTCTTTGAACATCGATAAAACCCGCCGCATATTCCCTGCACTTGTGACGTGTCTCCACCTTAGAAAGAGAAAGCCTCTTTTCCTTGTTCTGCTTTTCTATCTGATGCTCAATAGGAAGCCCGTGACAATCCCAGCCGGGCACATAGTCAGATCTGAAGCCCGACATGAATTTCGACTTTATGATAATGTCCTTTAAAATCTTGTTCAGTGCAGTACCCAGATGTATGTTGCCGTTTGCATACGGGGGTCCGTCGTGCAGGATAAAAGAAGGGTTGTCCTTACTTTTTTGGACAAGCTTCTGATAAATCTTGTTTTCTTCCCAGAGTTTAAGCATATCCTTTTCCTTTACAGGCAGGTTTCCCCTCATGGGAAAAGGCGTCTTAGGCAGGTTCAGTGTGTCTTTGTAGTCCATATATTATTTTACCTCTTTATAGATTAAGCAGTTTCTAAAATTAACACAAAGAGCCTATCTATTCAAGAAGAATGACAAATTTAAAGCAATGAATCGTAAACATTCCTTTCTATTCACATTTCTATTACAGCGATAAGGAAACAGCCTATTATCATGCGGCTTCCGTCAATATTCGAAATATCGACTATACAAACCCCGTTACCATTTATTTAAGAAACATCTTGATTACAACGAAGCCGGCAATCAGCAGTATTGTAAAAAGCAGGGCAAGCTTGTTGAAATATTTATCGATCCATTTGGTAATGGGTTCACCAAACTTCCAGATAATACCGGCAACCAGAAAAAAACGCATCGAGCGCCCCACTATAGATGCAAAAATGAATTCATAAAAGTTGATCTTGCAGACCCCTCCTGCAATAGTAAAAACCTTGTAGGGTATCGGGGTAAA
>MWEV01000289.1 GCA_002071245.1 Deltaproteobacteria bacterium ADurb.Bin026 | reverse complement strand
TCAAAGATTGAACTTCGATCCGGATACAGCACAAGCGTCGGGCAGATAACCTTATGCAGGATTGGGCGCAGATCAAAATAATCAGTACCATATGCGCCGCCATAACTGGAAAACTGATTATAAAAGGTCTCTGCATTTTCTCCGTGCCATTCAATCATTTTTGCCTGAAGGCTGGGTTCGAGCAGTCTAAATTCATTTACGAGTCTTAAGATGTTAAGTTCTGTCATAGGGACTTCACTGAAGCATTGAGTACTGGCAGTGGTCAGTGTTTTTATCTCCATTGGATATTTTGCCGCATAATCTACACCGACAACACCGCCCTCACACTGACCCACCAAATGACATGTTTCAATGTCGAGGTACTCCTTGATAATCCTCAATTCTTCAACACTTTCAGGACGATAATTGTCGCTTACATAAAAGTCCATGAAATTATCGCCAGGTTCTGAACGACCATAACCCCTGCGGTCAAACATCACCACCTTAAAACCCTCAGCCACAAATCTGGGATATACGTCCTTCCATATTTTCATACAACCAAAGCCGTGGTGCATGAAAAATATTACTTCACCTTCCCCGTGAACCTCATAATAGATTTTGTAATTTTTTATTTTTATGAATGGCATTGGCACTTTTTTTGACCTCATTATCGCATAAATAAATTTAAATTGGAAATCCATTTTTTTTGTGAGAGAAAAAACGACATGTACAGAAACCTTGACAACACATATAAACAAAGTGAAAAATATAAAACAACGGAAGTCAAATGGGAAAAAGAAAAAAGGTCATTATTTCGGCAATAATAGCGATTTTTGTAATTTTCTTTGGGTTTGGGATATTTGTTAAGCTCTATTTGTCAGGGGAAAAGCTGAAGACATTTGTTGTGCCGCGCATAGAAGAAGCCATAGGCAGAAAGGTTTTACTTAAGGATATAGCATTGTCTGTTTTTAAGGGTATTGTTGTGTCGGATTTGAAGGTCATGAATATTGATGGAAATGGAGTTTTCATAAAGGCTGACAAATTTATCCTCGCATATGAACCTTTTGCGCTTATAAGAAAACGTTTCGTTATAAGCAGGATTGAAATTGTTTCACCTTCTGTTGACATAAAAAGATATGCAAACGGGATATACAATATCACAGAAGGCAAACCAAAAGAAAAACCAAAAGAACCAGATCGTCAAGATACCAGTCCCAGGCCTACGAAAAAGGATTTACCTGTTTCAGTCGTAGCAGACAAGGTACTTATAAAGTCAGCGAAGATAACATTTGTCGATGATAAGAAGGAATTTCCGAAAACTTCATTGATTTTCGATGCAGACATTAGGTGTTCACTTGGGAACAACCTCTCTGCAGTTTTGGAAAGAGGTAATATTAAACTTAAGGAGTTAAAAAGCACCATAAATAGATTGAATATAAATGCCTCTGGCGTGATTGATGTGGATATGAAGCATATTAAACCAAAGCTTCAACTGACAGTGGGTAAAAACACTTTCTATGTTGACGGGATCATATCTGATTACTTGGGATTACCGTCGGCGCAGATAAATGTAAATGCACGTGAAATGAATATAAATGAACTTATTTCAGCGGCAGAGACGGGCAAGACACAGGGTGCAAAAAGAACCGAAAAGGTGGATACATTAAAAAAGAAACACATGAAAATAGATGGGAAAAAAAACGATGCACCTCAAAAAGGCGTTGAAAGGTTCCAAGCCTCAGGTCAAATTAAAGTGGATAGCGCCACATATGAAAGATATATTGTTAAAAATTTCAGGACAACCTACCGATATAATGACGGTAAAATAAATATTGAACCTTTTATATTTTCTTTTAGTGGTGGTGATGCTGTTAAGGCAGAAGGTAACGTTAATGGTGTTATGTATTTTAACTATGGTGATGCATCGGTTATTAAAAAAGGCCTTGTATGTAATGCGAGGATGCAGTTAGGTAAGGTCAGTATAAATAAATCAAAGACATTTGACACGATTGCTCTACTTACAGGCGTAGATGAACTTAAAACACCTGGATTCGACAACGGTACATTCAGCTTCGATGCGAAAAAAGAGATTATAAACGTGAATGGCTTTATGAAATCGGATTTAATGATATTTTCTCCGAAAGGTACTGTTGGGTTTGATAAAAGACTCAATATAAATGCAGAACTCAGGCTTACACCTCAGTTGTCAGCAAGGTTGTCACGTAGGATTCCGGGTATTTCACTTCTGAAAGGTGATGACGGATGGACTACACTTCCTTTTTTAATATCGGGCACGACTGAAAACCCAAGCATAGGACTTGACCAGAAGGTGTTAGGAGGTCGTTTAAAGGACAGTACCAAAGATATTTTACAAAATCTTATCGGGTCCCAAAAAACAGATAAAAAGAATGTTCCGGAAAGGTCTGGATCGAGGGGCTTATTTGATAAACTGCTTGGACGCTGACAAAATGATGAATATTTTTCTTGATAAAGGCGTTTTTGTTACTCTATAATTTCATCAAATGGAACTAATCAAGGCAATATACGAAAGACGGAGTGTAAGAAGGTTCAAAAAAGACAATGTTCCTGACGAAATAATAACGGAAATTCTAGATGCTGCCAGATGGGCTCCTTCCTGGGCTAATACCCAGGTTTGCAGTTATATTGTAGTAAAGGACCAGACAATAAAAGAAAGACTTGTAGATACCTTACCACCAACTAATCCAGCGAGAAATGGGATTATCGATGCGCCAGTTCTCATCTGCCTGATAGCAAAAAGAGGTGTTTCGGGGTATTATAAAGGCACTGCCTCTACAAATAAAGGGGATTGGTTCATGTTTGATGCGGGTATTGCTATGGAACACATTGTGCTTGCTGCATGGAATTTTGGCCTTGGCACCGTTCATGTAGGAATGTTTGATGCAGATAAGGCACAGATTGTTTTAAACATCCCCTCAGAATTCAATATCGTTGAAATGACCCCGCTCGGTTATTTTGATGATGTACCAAAAGCAACTCCGAGAAAACAATTGAAAGAACTCACCTTTCTTGACGAATTTGGTAAGCCTTACATAACCCAATAAAACTCAAGACTGTTTTTTTATGTAAAACTGTTCTGAATTGTTTTAGTGTCTTTTTTTTGTTATACAATTCGACAGGCAAGGTGATTAGAGTCTATTCTTCCTGGTAAACAACAATTTGGTTTTTGCCGAGTTTTTTTGCCTTGTACAACGCATTCAAAGCCTTGGAAAGCAGTGTCACCATATCCATGGTACCGTCAATCTGAATTATGCCCATGCTCAAGTACATATTGTATTTTTCATATTCTATAGAGAATTTATGTTGATTTATAGTGCGCTGTATTCTCTCTGCAGCCAACCTTGCCTCAGCCATGCTTATACCTTTAAAGATTATAGCAAATTCGTCTCCACCGAATCTATAAACCGTATCGCCTCCACGCAACGAGTTTTTCAACATTTTACCTGTTGAGATCAGTAGTTCGTCGCCTGATGTAGGGCCTAATTTTGCATTTATATCCCCAAACCCATAGATATCCAGAAATAAAAGTGCGCTTAACCCTCCTCTTTTCCGTCCTTTTTTTGCAACCTCTATCGTCTGGCGCAGCGTTTCTTCCATAGAATGCCTGTTTGGTAAACCTGTAAGGGCATCATAGTTTGTGATATAGAGGAGTTTTCTCTCGTTTTTCTTCAACTCAGTCAAATCCTGGCAGAAAACAATGGACTCACCTGAATTCAATTTTACAGGGTAAAAGTCGACTGTCTTTTGGGTTTTATCCTTACATGTGACCGTAAGTACCCATGGTTCTCTTTTACCTGCATTTGGTTCTTCTATGTCCTTGATCCAGTTTTCTGTTATTTCATGCCTGTAATCTTTTTCAGGGAATGCCTTTTTAAACCATGTTTTTCCGTCAGGTATCTCTTCATGGTTATAGCCAAACATTTCGATAAAAACAGGATTTACATATAGTAGAGTACCTTTTTCGTCTACAAGCATAATACCAAAAGGAGCGTTTTCAGAAAGTGTCTGAAATTTCGCTTTTTCATTGAGAACCACCTGCTCTACCCTTTTTCTTTCTGTTATGTCTCGAATTATTGCTATTGAATGACATTTGTCCCTTATCTGTATGGCGGTAACGGAAATTTCTATTGGAAATACAGTGCCGTCTATTTTTTTTGCCATGTCTTCTAAGATATTGCCTGAAACACTGCATTGGCATGTTTCTTTGTAATGCTTTATCTCGCTTTCAAAGATTTCTTTTACTACATAAGAAGGGATAAAGTCCCAGAGCGTTTTACCGACAGCGTTTCTGCTCTCAAGGAGGAACATCTTTTCTGCTGCTTCATTCCAGAAATTTATTATACCCGTTTCGTCAACCATTACAATTGCATCTTGGGCAAGCATTGTGAGCACCTTAAAGGTCTCTTCGCTGATGCGCAAGTCTTCTTCTGTAAGTTTCCAATCGGTAATATCTTCTTGTATGCAAATGAAATGTTCCACCTTGTCCGTTATTTGTTGTTTTACCGGAAAAAGTGATGTAGATGCCCAGTAGCATTCATCGTTTTTCTTTTTGTTGATGAGCCTTCCTCGCCATTCTTTGCCTGTTTTAAGAGAACTCAAGAAAGAACTGTATGTATTTAAATCGACATCACTACCTTTAAGAATATCAAGCGTCTTACCGATGATCTCTTCTTTCGAATAACCGGTAATTTCAATAAATTTTGGGTTTATGTATTCAATGATGCCATCCGTGTTTGTTATGATGATGATGTCTGGGCTAAACTCAACTGCAAGACTAAGTTCCTTTATATGTTTGTCTTGCTGCGCTAATTGCCTTCGATACGCGATTGCTTCTGCACATCTTTTTATTGCGTTGAACAATGTTTTGCTATCTAAGGGTTTTAGGAGATAATAGCTTATGTCTGAACCAAAGGTGTCTATCAGGTAATTCAAATCGTTACGTGCCAATGTCATAATAACAGGAAGGTCATCCTGCATTGCTTTCATCTTGCGCACCATTTCAATACCGTTTGTATAAGGCAGGGTTATGTTTGTCACGACAATTTCAGGTTTATATTCCTTGAAAAGTGCAAGTCCCTCATTTCCGTCTTTTGCAAGATAGAGTTTATTGATGAGTTTACCCGTTATCTCTGAAAATTTTTTCCTTGAGGCGCTTTCATTCTCAACATAAAGGATTGAAACGTCAAATCTATTTTGGATATTGTCATCCATTTATTACCTCTTTTGTGTGATAATGAAGTTCAGTTTAAATTTATACAATTTTTGACAAAAGAATATAATATAATAATTTATCACATCAATAAAGAAATATTTTTACACAATTAAATGTTATCCTCCACAAAGGTGTTAAGTGCTGTAATTTATACGGTCAGTGGCACCTTCCTTGTTACTGTTAAAGATATAATATTTGGTTGCCAAAATAAATGTGCATGGGAGGAGGACTCCTTTATAAAAATTTATTGGTACCCTTTATGATAAAGGTTTTTTTATGTTTTTGTCTTTATGGACATCCGTTTAAAAAGAAAACATTTAATCGTGGGCTTCTGCCCAGCTTTTTCCTAATCCCAAAGACACGTTAAGGGGTACGGACAACTTGATCACGTTTTCCATCTCTGTTCTTACAATATCTTTGACGGTTTCTGTCTCCTCATCTTTTACCTCTAATACGAGTTCGTCATGGATCTGCATGATGATGTGCGAGCAAAGGCATTTTTCCTTTAGCTTTCTGTGAATGCTTACCATTGCCAATTTTATGATATCAGCAGCAGTGCCTTGAATAGGGGTATTCATTGCTATGCGCTCTCCGACCTGACGTACAGAATTATCATGATTATTTATCTCAGGCACATAACGGATTCTACCGAACATCGTTTTAACAAAACCGTTTGAGCGAGCCTCTTTAAGAATACGTTCGATATAATTTTTTACGCCTTTATAACGTTCAAAATAGGCATCGATATAATTTTGTGCCTCTCTTTGGGAAACGCCGAGTTCTTTGGCGAGTCCATAACCGCTCATACCGTAAATTATCCCGAAGTTTATCACCTTTGCGGTTCTGCGCATGTCTTGTGTGATATCTGCGTACTGTACACCAAAGACCTCTTGAGCTACTTTAGCATGGATATCCTCGTTTTTATTGAAGGAATCAATAAGAAGGGGGTCTTTTGATATGTGTGCGAGGATGCGCAATTCGATTTGCGAATAGTCAGAGGATAGCAAAACAAAACCTTCTCCAGGGACAAACGCCTCCCTGATCTTTTTCCCTTCTTCGCCTCGAATGGGGATATTCTGGAGGTTTGGATCGCTGCTGCTTAATCTGCCTGTTGCAACTACCATCTGGTTGAATGATGCGTGTATTCGTCCTGTACGGGGATTGATAAGATTTGGCAGAACATCAATATAAGTGCTCTTCAGCTTTGAGAGTGTTCTGTACGAAAGGATTTTCTGCGGAAGCGGATGTATTGCGGAGAGTGTTTCAAGTACCTCGGTGTCTGTGGAGAAACCTGTTTTGGTTTTTTTGACTGTGGGTAGTTGTAATTTTTCAAAAAGTATACGTGACAGTTGCTGGGGAGAGTTTATGTTAAATGGTTCATCAGCAAGCGTGTGGATCTCTTTGATAATAGTGTTTAGTCTTTTATCGAAATCCCTTGAAAGACCAATTAATATCTGTCTTTGTACCTTTACACCGGTGTATTCAATGTGTGCAAGTACTTCTATAAGGGGTATCTCAATATTGAAGAATAGATCGGTAAGCCCCATTTCAAATAATTTTCTATACAAAACATCCTTAAGTTCAAAAAGTGAAGACGCACTTTCAATTATTGTGTTTTTATCGTTTGGTATTGTTATCTCTGTTTCGAGAAAATCATCTAAAATTGATCTAATACTGTAATCCTTTTTTAAGGGATTGATAAGGTAGGCAGCGAGCATAGTGTCGAACAAACGCGAAGGATCCGGGGGCTGAAAAACCGAGGGCTCAAGTGAATCACTTGCATCCTGATTTTTTAAAAGCAGAGTTAAAATCGGTTTTAGGTTGTGTGTGATGATCTCGCCGGCATTTGTTATTATGTGGTTGAGGTCATCTTTGCTCTGAGAATAAAAAACATTGTTTCCATCAAAGGCAGAAAAACTTTCCAGTTGCACATCATAGGTATTATTCCCTGTTAGATATGCAAATAACGATATTTTTTCAAGATTTAAACCAGCCAATGTCGTTTCCTGCCAGTTTTTTTTGTCGGTTTTTTTGGTTTTAATTTCCATGTAAAGGGTTGTAAATTCGAGGTCCTTGAAGATATTGCGCAGAGACTCAAAATCGGGTTCCTTGTGCCTGAGTTCATCAATGTTTATCTCTATTGGGACATCAAGTCTGATTGTTGCAAGTTGTTTGCTCATTAGAACGAGTTTTTTACCATCAAGAAGCCTGTTTTTTACTGATGTCTTTTTTATATGATCGATATTATTGTAGATATCGTCGATCGTACCGAAGCTTGATATGAGCTCCCTAGCGGTCTTCTCTCCAATTCCTGGTGCCCCCGGAATATTGTCAGAGGCGTCTCCGCATAAAGCCAGATAGTCAATAATATGCGTAGGTTTTACACCGAACCTTTCGATCACCTCATTCTCCCCGATGAGGAGATTTTTCATTTTATCCAACACCAATACATTTTTAGTAACCAGTTGGGTCATATCCTTATCACCTGTAACTATATAAACAGCGTTGTCTTTGTCTTTCAACCTTTCAACCAGCGTTCCAATGATATCATCTGCTTCGAAACCATCTTTTTCTATGACAGGCAGCCCCATGGCATAAAGTATTGTTTTTACATATGGAATCTGAACGGAGAGGTTGTCGGGCATCGGTTGTCTCTGGGCTTTATACTCTTTACATATCTCTTCCCTGAAAGATGGTGTCTTTGAGTCGAAAACAACGATTAGTCTGTCAGGCGTTTCCTCTTTTAGGAGTTTTTTGATCATGCTGAGGAATGCGTATGTGGCGTTTGTAGGGATTCCCTTTGAATTTGAAAGGTATGGGGTTGCATAAAATGCCCTGTAAAGATAAGAGTGACCATCAACAAGGAAGATTCTCTCTGTAGTTTTCTCTGTGTTTTTAATTTTTAATTTAGAAACGTTTAATTCGTCGTTCATGATATATCACCGTCTAAAAAATGCTATTTTCCCCTTACCCTGCTAAGCCGGAAAAAGGCTCTCGCCTCCTTTATGTATTTTTTCCCTAAAGCTACGAGTGGCATCATAAAGGGAAGTATGTCTTTATCTTAAATACCTTTTTCTCGGGAAATCTGTATATTTTCAACGAATATTTCTTTTCCAGACTTTCAAGATAATCTTCTATTTCATCAACCATTCTTGCGCTTATAGTAAACCATATGTTTAGCTCGCCATCTCTTTCGTAATTGTGTGTAATACCCCTGTGTCGGTTTAGTTCATCGACAAAGGTCGGCAAAATATCTCCATTTACACTGACACCGCAGAGGGTGCTTGCATACTTGAGTTTCTTACGTTCAAGGATAGGGCCTATCCTACGGATGTAACCATCGTTTTTCAGGCGCTTGACCCTTTCGAGCACGTCCTTTTCTGCAATGGCAAGATGCTTGCCTATCTCTTCGAAAGGTCTTTGTGCTATAGGAAATTCTTCCTGGATCGTGTTGAGTATCTTTTTGTCAATATCATCCATATTGGTGGCGATATTATAACAGCGAAATGCAAAATGTGAAAGTTGAAAAATATAAAACATGTGAAACGATAATCGCGTATATTTTTGTTTTGAGATTAGTTTGTTTAAAAGTCTTTTGGATTGACATAATTAAAACAACTTGGTAACATTGCCGTACCATATATAAAAAAGGTTTTAGATCGGCTGACATTTGTCAGGATTTATAAACTATCGACTAATGCGGAGAAAGATATGCCATTTGTAAACATCAAGATTACCAGAGATGGTGTGACGGCAGAAAAAAAGGCGGAGCTAATCAAGGGTGTTACCCAGTTGCTTGTCGATGTGTTGGGCAAGAATCCACAAACAACTGTAGTAATTATAGATGAGGTGGACACAGACAACTGGGGCATAGGCGGAGAAAGTGTTACTGAAAGGCGTAAAAAGGCGTAATGCCTTTAAACGTGGAGATAATCAAAAACCAGTCAGCAAGTTGCTAAGTCGTTCAATAATTGTCTTGAGTCCCCTTTCCCTCTCTTTAAGGGATTCTTTGAACTCTCTTTTTTTAGTCTTGACTATTTCAACCTCTAAATGAGATTGATATCTTTCCATAACATTAAGCAACAACTCAGCTTCTTCTTTATTCATTTCAAGAGTTATCATGGCGTCCTCCTTACATTGACGTTTTTCTTAGTATTTCTATTAGCACAAAATTTGAATATTGCAATAATTGGCTGTAATTATGAATGCTTTGGTTTCTTGAATTGACAAATCAAATAATGGGTATTATTAGTTAAAAACGATGAAAGCAAAAGAAAGATTGAAGGAATTAAAAAAATCAAGGTTGATAAAGCAGGTTATTTTTGGAACACTTTTTCTTCTTCTGCTTGTTGCGGGCTGGTTTTATTCTTTGATAGGGTATTTTATCCCTCTGTGTATGGTTGCCGGCATAGGTATGGCAAGCATAAAAGGGAGAAAATGGTGTGATTGGTATTGTCCGAGGGGTTCTTTTGCTGATTCGTATATGAAAAAGATAAGCCCAGAGAAAAGAGTACCTGATTGGTTACGTTCACTGCCGGTGCGGATAGGGGTGCTTGCCTTTCTAATAGGGATGCTGACATTTCAGATAATACATCTGTGGCCTGACCCTTATGCTATAGGCAGATTTTTTATGATTCTTCTTACCATAACAACGGCAGTTGGAATAATCCTTACGCTTATATTCCAGCAAAGATCATGGTGTTATATTTGCCCAATAGGTTCGATGTCAAACTGGGTGGGAAAAAATAGGAACCAACTCAATATTGACAAGGATGCTTGTGTCTCATGCAAGCTATGCGGAAAGACTTGTCCCATGCAGCTTTCGCCCTATGAAATGAAGGAAGATAAACAGATGCCTTTCAGGGGGGATTGTCTTAAATGCGGTCTCTGTGTTGCAGCATGCCCTAAGGATGCCCTCAGTTTTTCAGGAAAATAAACAATTCATTCATATTCTTTGGGAACGGCACAGATTAATATTAAAGGCCTGTCTGCAGATTTATTCTTGTATTGATGTACTTCATCCGGTAGAACTAGCAAGAAGTCTCCTTTTTTGATGGGGTACTCTGTTTTGTTTTCCATAACTACAGCGCCATCTCCTTCAATAATGTAATTGAGATGCTCGAAGTTATGCTGATGGTATGGTGTATACCCATTTGGTTCTATCGTGAACACCCGTAAGGAATATGC